>JAGNPF010000081.1 GCA_017989775.1 Flavobacterium sp. | reverse complement strand
ACAAAAAAACGTTTGGTAAATAGTTAGTTTATGATATATTTGATGAGTATTTCTCAACAAAATAATTAACAGCATTATGCCATTATCAGCCAATAACACCAATAGAAAATCATGGATCAACGTTCCCGAGGACAGTGATTTCCCTATCCAAAACATTCCTTTTGGCGTATTTATTACCAAAGATGATGTCATCACCATTGGTACTCGAATTGGGAATTGCGCTATTGATATGGGGGCTTTGCAACAGCTAAACTACTTTGACGGCATCGAATTGACCGATGATATGTTCATGCAAGACACCCTGAATGATTTTATATCGGACGGAAAAAAAACATGGAGATTGGTAAGAAATCGCCTAGCCGAAATATTTGACGAAACCAACCCGGAACTTCGAGACAATAAAGAACATAGAGACTTCGTGATCTTTGACGTAAAAGACATCGAAATGCAGTTGCCGGTTCTAATTGGCGATTACACCGATTTTTACACCAGCAAGGAACACGCCATTAATATAGGTAAAATAATCAGCAATCCCGACAAAGCTTTACCGCTCAATTGGTTTCACATGCCAGTGGGATACCACGGAAGAAGCTCCACCATAATCCCGTCCGGAATTCCTGTCCACAGGCCTATGGTGCAAACATTGCCCGTTGGCGAGACCACTCCCGTTTTTGGCCCTTCCCGAATGGTGGATTTTGAACTGGAAACCGCTTTTATCACTACCGACGCCAACATTATGGGCGAAAACATCCCAATAGCGGAAGCGGAAGATTATATTTTCGGAATGGTTTTGATGAACGACTGGAGCGCGCGCGACATCCAAAGATGGGAATCCTTGTCCTTTGGTCCTTTCTTGGCCAAAAACTTTGCCACTTCCATCTCGCCCTGGATCGTGACTATGGATGCCTTGGAACCTTTCAGGACAAAAGGCCCCAATCAAGTTCCGGCTCCCTTTCCGTATTTGCAATTAAAAGGAAAACACAACTTCGACATCAATCTAGAAGTGGCCATACAAACCGAAAAACTGGACACCACGATTGTTTCCAAAACCAATTTCAAATACATCTATTGGACGATGATACAACAATTGGCGCACCACACCTCCAATGGTTGCCGAGTGAATTCAGGCGACTTGATGGGTTCCGGAACCATTTCCGGCCCAACTCCCGATAGTTTCGGCTCGATGCTGGAATTGACTTGGGGCGGAGAAAAATCAGTCAAACTGAACGATGGAACCGAACGTAAATTCATCAACGACGGCGATACCGTAATCTTCAAAGGTTTTTGCAAAAACAATGGCGTCCGAATTGGTTTCGGAGAAGTTTCCAGCAAACTGCTTCCTCCTTTTGTAAGGAAATAAAAAATTTTACACCTTAATATACAATCCGACATTTCACCAAAGTGTCGGATTTTTTTTGGCATCATTTTAGGTTACCAAAATTTAGAAATCAGTTCAAAAATTATAGTAAATTCGCAAAAAAAATAATAAAATGAAAAAACTCTCCTTAATATTAGCTTTGTTAGTGCTAACTTCCTGTGGTGTAAAACAAACCCAAAACCTTTTGAGTTCCGGCAATTATGACGAAGCCATTGCCAATTCGATTTCGAATTTGCGTTCCAACAAAGACAAAAAAGGCAACCAAGATTACGTATATTTATTGGAAGAAGCCTTCGCCAAAGCCAAAGAGCGCGATTTGAACTCCTTGAATCTTTGGGAAAAAGAAAAAAATCCCGCCAATTCCGAAAAAATATACAATACTTATCTGCAACTGAACAACCGTCAGGAAAAAATCAAACCCCTGCTTCCTTTAAAATTGCTGAACGAAGGCCGAAATGCCATCTTCCCTTTCGATAATTACAACGAGCAAATCGTGGTCAGCAAAAACAACCTGTCCGCTTATTTATATGCCAATGCCAAGTCATTAATGACAACTTCCGATAAAATGAATTTTCGCAAAGCCTACGACGATTTGACCTATTTGAACGAAATCAATCCCAACTACAAAAACGTGGTAAGCATGATGGAGGAAGCCCGTTTCAAGGGAACCGATTATGTGTGTGTCTATGCCAAAAACGAAACCGACAAAATCATTCCTGCCCGTTTGCAAAACGACTTGCTGGACTTCGACACTTATGGACTGAACAACAAATGGACAGTTTTTCACGGCAGCAAACAAAAAGGAACCAATTATGATTATGCCATGACGATTCGTTTTCAAAACATTTTCGTTTCGCCGGAACAAATAAAAGAGAAGGAATTCATCAAGGAACGTCAAATAAAAGACGGCCAGAAAAGACTTTTGGACGCCAACGGGAAAGAAGTTTTGGACAATACCGGAAAAGTGGTCATGGTGGACAACATGATAAAGGTCACGGCCAGAATATTTGAATCCAGACAATTAAAATCCAGCCAGATTTTGGCCAAAGTGGATTATGTAGATCTTCGAAACAACCAATTAATCCAGTCGTTTCCATTGACCAGCGAGTTTGTTTTTGAAAATATTTATGCCACTTGCAAAGGCGACAAACGTGCCTCGGACGACAATTATTATTCGTATTTCGACAAAAGAGCCGTGGTTTTTCCATCGAACGAACAAATGGTTTACGACACGGGTGAAGACTTGAAAATCAAGCTGAAAGAACTCATCAACAGAAATACTTTTAGAAATTAACCCACAATACAAAAATGGTTTCGGCTGAAGGAGACTGTTTTTGAAAAAATAACAATTAATTATAAAATTGTTTAGAAAAAAAACGAGCGTGTTAATAAAATAATCGTAAATTTGCGCCAATGAAAAAAACAATTATACATATAATTTCTCTTTCACGGATAAACAACCCAACCGCTTCGCCCGAAGTACGGATGCTGTAATATATAGCTCCGGCCGTGTTTCGTTGTATTTATTCATTTTTCATTTTTGTCATTTTGAAATTATTAGTATCATCCATCGGATTATTTCATCCTGAAAACATCATTTCTTTCATTTTTTTATCCTGTACCCTGATTTTAGGGATGATTTTTTATGGCACTTACGCAACGAAAAACTCGAACAAGAACAGTTTTTCGGAATCAATGAATTTTTTATTTTTTAACCCAAACTTTAATTTTTGAAATGAAAATATCCATAGTTATAGCAACAGAAGAACATTATAAATATGCGCAAGAAATTTGCGACACTATAGAATCTTCGGCTTTATTAAGAGGTACTGGAATTGCAAAAAGAACACCGGAATACATCCACAAAAAGATGAAAGCCGGTGATGCCGTTATTGCATTGGACAAAAATGGTGTTTTTGCCGGTTTCTGTTACATCGAAAGTTGGCAACACGGCCAGTATGTCGCCCACTCTGGATTGATTGTGCATCCTGATTTCAGGAATCACGGTTTGGCCAAAAAGATAAAAACCTTCGTTTTTAATTATTCCTTGAAAAAATATCCGGGAGCCAAAGTTTTTGGTATCACGACCGGTTTGGCCGTAATGAAAATCAATTCCGATTTGGGATACAAACCAGTTCCTTTCTCGGAATTGACAAGTGACCCGAGTTTTTGGAAAGGCTGTCAAACCTGTACCAATTACGAAATTCTGAAAAGCAAAGACAACAAAATGTGTTTGTGCACCGGAATGCTGTACGACCCGGCAGAAAAACCAAAAGACCCGCCCAAACACCCTTTCAATGTAAGGATTTGGAATCGATTAAAAGAAATCAAGGCGGCGCTTTTCCTAGAAAATAAAGAAAAATAAACAACACACTGTTCAAATAAAATGAAATCGGAGCTTTACAAACTCCACAAAACCGAAATAAAATGTCAAATAAAAAAGTAGTATTAGCTTATAGTGGAGGATTAGACACATCATACTGTCTAAAATATTTGAAAAACGAAAAAGGATTTGAAGTTCATACCGTATTGATCAATACCGGAGGATTTGACGATGCCGAATTGCAAGCCATCGAAGACAGAGCCTATGAATTGGGAAGCGCACAACACGCCAACCTTACCATTTTGGATAAATATTACGACAAAGCCATCAAATATTTGATTTTTGGAAACGTGTTGAAAAACAACACTTACCCTTTATCAGTAAGTGCCGAGCGTGTTTTTCAAGCCATTGAAGCCATCAAATATGCGAAATCTGTTGGTGCTACTGCCATTGCTCACGGAAGTACTGGTGCCGGGAATGACCAAATTCGTTTTGACTTGATTTTCCAAACCATCGCTCCAGAAATTGAAATCATCACTCCTATCCGTGACTTGAAATTATCTCGTCAGGAAGAAGTGGATTATTTGGCTAAAAACGGAGTGCATTATTCTTGGGAAAAAGCGCAATATTCAATCAACAAAGGACTTTGGGGAACCAGCGTTGGAGGAAAAGAAACCTTGACTTCAAGCAAACCATTACCAAGTGAAGCCTACCCATCGCAATTGCAAAAAGAAGGTGAAGAAAAAGTAACTTTGGAATTCTTGAAAGGAGAATTGGTTGCCGTAAATGGTAAAAAAGACAAACCTTCCAATAATATCGTGGTTCTTGAAAAATTAGCCAATGCTTATGCTATTGGTAGAGACATTCACGTTGGAGATACTATTATCGGAATCAAGGGAAGAGTTGGTTTTGAAGCCGCTGCGCCTTTAATCATCATCAAAGCACACCATTTGTTGGAGAAACACACTCTTGGAAAATGGCAACAATACTGGAAAGAACAACTAGGAAACTGGTACGGAATGTTGTTTCACGAAGGGCAATTTTTGGATCCCGTAATGAGAAACATCGAAACTTTCCTGGAAGACACTCAAAAAACCGTAAATGGAACCGTGACCGTTTCTTTGAAACCATACCACTTTTCATTGGACGGAATCGAATCTAAAAACGATTTGATGAATACCGGTTTTGGACAATACGGAGAAATGAACAACGCTTGGACATCAGACGATGCGAAAGGATTTATTAAAATTTTGGGTAATGCCCAAAACATATTTTCATCGGTAAATAACGAAACTTACGAGTAAATAAATTGTTGATTTCAGATTTTAGATTTGGTTGGAAAACCTTAATTCTGAAATCTGAAATCTAAAATCTAAAATAATTATGATTACTATTGGAATAATTGGCGGTTCAGGTTACACGGCTGGGGAATTAATCAGAATATTGATGTTTCACCCCAATGCCAAATTGGATTTTGTGTACAGCACGACCAATGCGGGAAAACCGCTTTCGGTAGCGCACCACGATTTGTTGGGCGACATCGAAATGAATTTCACCGACACCATCAATCCAAATGTGGACGTGCTTTTCTTGTGCTTGGGTCACGGAAAATCAATTTCATTTTTGGAAAACAACCAATTCTCCGATGCAACAAAAATCATCGATTTAGGAAACGATTTCCGTTTGGTTAAAGACAAGGATTTCAACGGAAAATCATTTGTTTACGGTTTGCCGGAATTGAACAAAGCCGACATCAAAAACGCTCAATATATTGCCAATCCGGGCTGTTTTGCAACGGCCATTCAATTGGCATTATTGCCTTTGGCTGCCGATGGATTATTGAGCGAAGATGTTCACATCAACGCCACGACAGGTAGTACTGGTGCTGGAGTTGGATTGGCTGCTACCTCGCATTTTAGTTGGAGAAACAACAATTTTTCGCATTACAAAGTTTTTGAACACCAACATTTGGGCGAAATCAACCAAAGCATCAAACAATTGCAAGCTGATTACACGGACGAATTGATTTTTGTACCCAACAGAGGCGATTTCCCAAGAGGAATTTTTGCCACTTTGTACACGAAATCAGAAGAAAGTTTGGAAAATTTGGTGGCAAAATACGAAGCGTTCTATGCCGACCAACCTTTTGTAACCGTTACCACCACCAACATCAATATGAAACAAGTGGTACAAACGAACAAATGCATCATCAGTTTATTGAAAAAAGGAAACCGGCTTTTGATTACATCAACCATTGACAATTTACTCAAAGGCGCCTCTGGCCAAGCCGTTCAAAATATGAATTTAGTGTTCGGATTGGAAGAAACCACAGGATTGCATTTGAAACCTTGCGGATTTTAAAAATAGACTGAAAGAATATAGAGAATAGAATAGAGATTTAAAATATATAATTCCGTCTTTACTCTATGTTCTATTTTCTTTTCTCTTAAAAATATAAATACTATGAACTTATTTGACGTTTACCCATTATATCCCATTACCCCTGTAAAAGCAGTGGATTGCACCATTACAGACGATAAAGGAATCGAATATTTAGATTTATACTCTGGTCACGGAGTAATTTCTATCGGTCACACCCAACCGGATTATGTGGCCAAAGTGAAAGCACAATTGGATAATTTGAGTTTCTACTCGAATGCCATCCAAAATCCTTTGCAGGTAGAATTGGCCGAGAAATTAGGAAAAGCTTCGGGCTTGACTGATTTCAATTTATTTCTATGTAGTTCTGGAGCTGAAGCCAATGAAAATGCTTTGAAACTAGCTTCTTTTCATACCAATAAATCAAGAGTAATTGCTTTTGATAATTCATTTCACGGAAGAACTTCGGCGGCTGTTGCCGTTACCGATAACAAAAAAATTGTAGCGCCATTAAACGCACAACAAGCTGTTACTTTCCTGCCATTGAATCAAATTGATTTGGTAGAAGCAGAATTGAAAAAAGGAGATGTTTGCGCCGTAATCATCGAACCTATCCAAGGTGTTGGTGGTTTAGACCAAGGAACAACTGAATTTTTTCAGGCTTTGGAAAAAGTTTGTAATGCTAATGAAGTGGTTTTAATCTTAGACGAAGTACAATCC
>JAGNPF010000080.1 GCA_017989775.1 Flavobacterium sp. | reverse complement strand
GGCATTTGGCTTAATGGAAAGATGGTTTGTATTTGGAATATTTGGCAAATCCGAAAATAGGGCTTAATTTAGTCCCAAACCCGCTGTAGTGCCAAGACGTTGGCGTGAATAGCACCTCACTTCACTAAGAAAATTTACTTTAAAAAATATAATTAAACAACCCAAATTATATTTGTATCTTTGTATGGAAACAAAAAAAATTAAATGAATAAATTTGATGTTATTTTTTTGACAGAGGCTAGAGAATTTCTTCTTGAATTAGACGAAAAAAGTCGAGACAAGATTATTTTCAACATAGACAAATCAAAAATTAAAAACGACAACGAACTGTTTAAAAAACTCAAAGGAGAAATTTGGGAATTTAGAACCTTGTATAACAAAACTTATTTCAGAATTTTTGCCTTTTGGGACAAAACCGAAAAAACTAAGACTTTAGTTTTAGCTACACACGGAATAATTAAGAAAACGGGCAAAACTCCAGAAAAAGAAATTGAAAAAGCAGAAAGCATAAGGTTGAAATACTTTGAATTTAAAATTAAGCGAAATGAAAAATAAAGAAAAAGAATTAGAAATGTTCACTTTTGACCAAATTAAAAATGAATTTATTGGCGAAACAGGAAGCGTAAAAAGAACGCTTTACGAACAAGAACTTCAAATGGAAATTATCGGAGACTTAATCAAAAAAATTCGACTTGAACGAAATATGACTCAAGATGAATTAGGTAAATTAATTGGCGTTCAAAGGGCTCAGATTTCAAAACTTGAAAACAACACTACTAATGTAACCGTTGAAACAATATTAAGAGTTTTCAGTGCTTTAAAAGCAAAAGTTAATTTCAACGTAGAATTACTAAACAGTAATATAAAGATTGCGTAAAGCTACTCCCGCCAATCGAGTAGACGGCTCCGACCCCAATGGAACGGAGTGTGCCTCTCACACCACCGAGCCCTTCGGCTTCGCTCAGGATAAACCAAGCGGGTCACGTACTCGGCGGTTCGCAAAGTGATGGGTTCAATTCGATGTAAACATCGGTCAAGGATTGATAACCTCGCTGTTTCAGGCGTTTCAAGGTAATGTATCTCAAGAAAAACAACCTTGCGACGTACTAGTGGTTCGGATTTTCAGTCCGCCCACAAGGGACTTGCACCCTCTGGAAAACTAACACGCTGTACCATTTGTTTTCTAATCCAAAATTTGTATTTTCAAATTTTTATCAAAGCCTACAGCGTGTGTCCTGCTTATGCAGGGCACACAAAGCTACTACAACGGATTTGGGCAATAGGCTTAATGCAAAGTTGGTTTTGTATTTGGGATGATTTGGCAAATCCGAAAATAGGGCTTAATTTAGTCCCAAACCCGTTGTAGCACGGGGACGTTAGCGGTCAAGCTAAAAGACAACCCGTAACAAAATGGAATACCTAGTAAAAGACGAAATATTAGAGTTAAAATATGAACACGGCAAAGGTGCTTGGACTTACCATATCCAAATTCCCAACACAAAACACATAGTTGGTAAATGGGGTTCAATGAAAGTTGCTGGCGCTATTGACAACTACAAAATTGAAAGTATCAACCTCGCAAAACTAGGTGACCAAGACAAACTAATTTCTATAAATGACAAAATCAGAAAAGCAATTAATAAAAGTGGTGGCGACAAGGTTAAAGTGACTCTTTACTTACTGACTACAAAGGAACAAATTACCGAAAAAGAAATTTTAGAAACATTCAAAGAAGAAGGAGTTTTGAAAACCTTTAAAAAGTTGACTGACGAAGAACAAAAAGAAATCATTGGGAAAATTGCTTCTACAAAATCGGAAGACAAACAAATTAAAGTGATTTTGAAATTTATTGACCAATTAAGCAAAAGAAATGATTAAGCAGACTTCACTTGACTTCCTTTCAAATCTTAAACTAAATAATTCAAGAGAATGGTTTGAGCAAAACAGAGACTTGTATGAAAATTACAGAAGCGATATACTTCAATTGACTGAAAATCTCTTGAAAGAATTATCAAAGATTGACAACGCAATTTTACAAGCCAACTTAGACCCTAAAAAGTGCTTGACGAGAGTAAATCGAGATTTAAGGTTTTCAAAAGATAAGACACCATACAAAAATTATGTCTTAATAGTTTTTAATAAGAATTACCCACAGCCAAACAAGGCAGGATATTTTATTCATATAGAACCGGATAATTGTTCGGTTGGTGGTGGAGTTTGGCAAACTACGTCTGAGTATTTGAAGAAAATTCGTCAAGAGATTGATTATTCATTCACGGACTTCAACAAAATCATAACCTCCTCTGAATTTCAAGAAACATTTCCAAATGGAATACAAGGTGTTGGAAAACTTAAAAAAATGCCAGACGGCTATAACGAGACTAATCCAGCAAGTGAACTTCTGAAAATGAAAGGATTTTGCACCAAAGAACCACTCAATAACAAGCTTCTAACAAGTAAAGGTTGTATTACAACCGTTATGGACTTTTTCAAAACAACAAAACCACTTATTGACTACATAAACAAAGCAATTGAGTATGACGAGTAAAAAGCCCGAACCGCTAATCGAGTAGACGGCTCCGCCCCCAATGGAACGGAGTGCGCCTCTCACACCGAACCCTTCGGCTATCGCTCAGGATAAACCAAGCGGGTCATCCCAATAAAAATCGAGACAGGCTGTACTCGGCGGTTCGCAAAGTGATGGGTTGAGTTCGATGTAAACATCGGTCAAGGATTGATAGCCTCGCTGTTTCAGGCGTTTCAAGGTAATGGTGGTACTCAAAATAGGACTCTGCTATTTTAGGACAGGACAGGACGGCACAGACTCCCACCCAAAGCCTACTCAAAGCCATAGATACTCCCACTTAGTCCCACTCCAAATTTTAACTGATTTTTACAAAAAAAAGTAAAAAATAGGATTCTTTTCAACCGCTTCGTTAGTCAACTTCAAATGCAATAGTAAAGTAGCATATCAAATAATGTTCATTGGAATAATTTACGAACTAAACAACCCAAAAAAAAGGCAGTCCGTTGCCGAACCACCTTTCCAAATTACCTCATAAAACCTTGAAATCAAGCTAGGTCAAAACGATCTAGGTGCATCACCTTGTTCCAAGCAGCCACAAAATCCTTCACGAACTGCTCTTGGGAATCGGCACAACCATAAACCTCGGCCAAGGCACGAAGTTCTGAATTGGAACCAAAGATGAGATCGACGCGGGTACCTGTCCATTTGAGTTGTCCCGTGGCACGATCACGCCCTTCAAACACGTCTTGAGAACCCGACGAGGCTTTCCAGGTCGTATTCAAATCAAGCAAGTTTACGAAAAAGTCGTTGGTCAATACCTCTGGTCTTTTAGTGAATACTCCATTTTGAGACCCGTCGAAATTGGCATTCAACACACGCATTCCGCCAACAAGAACTGTCATTTCGGGTGCAGTCAGGGTCAAAAGTTGGGCTTTGTCTACCAACATTTCTTCTGCCGAAATCGTGTATTGGGTCTTCATGTAGTTGCGGAAACCATCTGCTTCCGGTTCGAGGACGGCAAAAGATTCCACATCGGTTTGTCCTTGTGAAGCATCGCACCTTCCCGGTATGAAAGGCACAATCAGGTTTTGTCCCGCTTGCTGGGCTGCTTTTTCTATTCCGGCACATCCCGCCAAAACAATCAAGTCGGCCATCGAAAGTTGTTTTCCGCCATACTGGGTAGCATTGAAATCGGATTGAATACCTTTCAAGACAGTCAACACCTTGGCCAATTGGGCTGGATTGTTGACGTTCCAGTCTTTTTGTGGAGCCAATTGAAGACGGGCACCATTGGCTCCTCCCCGTTTGTCCGAACCACGAAAGGTGGATGCCGAAGCCCAAGCCGTGGACACCAATTGGGACACTGAAAGCCCCGAATCGGCAATTTTTGCTTTCAAGGCGGCAATGTCATTGGCATCAATGAGTTTATGGGTTAGGGCCGGAACAGGGTCTTGCCAAATGAGTTCTTCCGTAGGCACTTCCGCCCCCAAATAACGGCTGACAGGTCCCATATCGCGGTGGGTCAACTTGAACCAGGCTCGGGCAAACGCATCGGCAAACGCATCGGGATAGGCAAGGAAATGTCTGGATATTTTCTCGTAAACGGGATCAAATCTCAGGGCTAGGTCGGCGGTAAGCATCGTGGGAGCGTGACGCTTTGACGGATTGTGGGCGTCCGGCACGGTACCGGCTCCTGCCCCCGCTTTTGGCTTCCACTGATGGGCACCGGCAGGGCTCTTGGTGAGTTCCCATTCGAAACCGAACAAGTTTTCGAAATAGTTGTTGCTCCATTTGGTGGGCGAAGTCGTCCAAGCGCCTTCCAGACCACTGCTGATGGTATATTCGCCGTGTCCGCTTCCAAAACTGTTCTTCCAACCAAGCCCTTGCTCCTCGATGCCGGCAGCGGCAGGTTCGGGACCCACATATTGATTGGGGTCGGCAGCACCGTGGGTTTTTCCGAAAGTATGTCCTCCGGCAATCAAGGCCACGGTTTCTTCGTCATTCATCGCCATACGGGCAAAAGTTTCCCGAATGTCACGGGCAGACGCCAAGGGATCGGGATTTCCGTTGGGCCCTTCCGGATTCACGTAAATCAACCCCATTTGGACGGCCGCAAGGGGATTTTCTAATTCGCGGTCGCCGCTGTACCGTTTGTCGTCCAGCCATTTGCCTTCGGAACCCCAATAAATATCTTCGTTGGGTTCCCAAACATCGGCACGACCACCACCAAAACCGAAAGTTTTCAATCCCATCGATTCCAGGGCGCAGTTTCCGGCCAAAATCATCAAGTCGGCCCAAGAGATTTTTTTGCCGTATTTCTGTTTGATGGGCCACAACAGCAAACGAGCCTTGTCGAGATTGACATTGTCGGGCCAACTGTTGAGTGGTGCAAATCTTTGGGTTCCTGCTCCGCCTCCACCTCGACCGTCGGCAATGCGATAGGTTCCCGCACTGTGCCAAGCCATCCGAATGAAGAAAGGCCCATAGTGACCGTAATCGGCTGGCCACCATTCCTGTGAATCGGTCATCAAATCGTACAGGTCTTGCTTCAAGGCCTTCAAATCAAGACTCTTGAAAGCCTGGGCATAATCAAAATCTTCCCCCATCGGATTGGACAAGGAAGAATGTTGCCGAAGCACATTCAATTTCAACTGGTTGGGCCACCAATCACTGTTTCGGGTACCCGAGCCGGCAATTTGTTTGGAACCCGCTCCCGAAAACGGGCACTTGCTTTCTCCGTTGCCATTGGCAGCAGCCGAATGAGAATTGTTTTCTTTGTTTTCCATAATTATTATAGTTTTTTATTTTAAAAAATTTCCTATGCTAATTTACCAATAATTTCCTTATCTATATTATTTTCAAATAGATAAAAACTATGGTTGCAATTAAAAATTACAATCTAAATTGGTTTTCGAGAAAGGATGAATCAAAAGATTGCCGGACAAGCAGATGGCTCCGAATAAAAAGGAAACAAAAGAGGTTTTTGTGTTATTTGCAATAATTTTTATACCTAAAACTAAATAAACACCGAAGATTTCACAACAGAAATCCAACCAAAATTGACTGGCTCGAATAGGTTTCAGGACTGTAAAATTCAACAAAACCGCAATTTTGAATTACCACAATTCGACAGCAATTGCCTGAATTGCCTATTTTTTATAAACCGCAATAATATCGCCCAGAATTAATGATCTGTTTCCGTATCCAACCAAATCAAGAAAAGTTTATAGCCAATGGTAAGTATGATGGCACCCAGAAACAAACCCAAGAAACCGTTGTAAATAAAGCCTCCAATGGCGCCCAAAAAAATCACGAGCATGGGTGCTGGCGCATTTCTTCCCAATAAAATGGGTTTCAAAACATTGTCTATGGTAAGCGTGATTCCCAACCAAATGGCCAGAATGATGGAGGTAGTGGGATTGGCAACGGAAAACACATAAATGGCAACCGGTATTGCAATTGGCCCTATCCCCACCTGGATAATGGCAAGAATCAGGCACAAAATGGTCCACAAACCCGCAAAAGGAACTCCTGCCATAAAAAAGCCAAGACCTGCCATGGCGGTTTGAATAAAGGCAACTCCTAGAATTCCTTTTACCACGTTTCGAATGGTAAGCACTGATATGTCGGCAAAATTATCACCATTTTTGCCGACCAATTTTCTAAAAATTTTATGGGTTACCTCCGAAGATGAATCGGCATAAATCAACAAAACTCCCGCAATGATTATGGATGCGACAAAAGTGGCAATCCCTTTCCCGACACCTGCCAAGCCCAATAACAAGAAAGAGCCATATATTTTTATTTCATCGGAATATTTTACGATGGTTTCCTGCAAATTCTCCGAGGCCAATTGCCAAAACTCAACAATGGGCTTTGCAATGGTCGGCCAGTTTGCGGTGCTTCCGCCCGGTGGAGGAATCAAAGGTTGGCCTGACTCAAACAATTCACGAAAGTGATTGATTCCTTCGTAAAGAGAATACATAATCAATCCACTTGGAATCAAAATCAAACTCAACATAATCGAAATCAGCACGATACTGGACAAAATATTTCTTCCCTTAAAAATTTTTGAAAAAAAAGTATGAACGGGGTAAATGGCAACAGCAATGACTATTGCCCAAACCAGGATTAGGATAAAGGGTTTCAAGATGTCTAGACACCACATCAAAATCAATGACAACACCCCCAATCTTATCAAGGTATCTACTATTTTTTCGAACTTATACGAACCAGAATTTGTGTTTTGGGATTCCATAATCAACAAGTTTAGTTATATACTGTAGTAAATG
>JAGNPF010000079.1 GCA_017989775.1 Flavobacterium sp. | reverse complement strand
AAATCAATCCCTAAAATTTGCTGCATAAAAAAGGCTGCCCTTTTCGGACAGCCTCTTTAAAAAAAATTATAGTTGTTCTCTATTTATCGACGCAATCCACGGGAGTGAATTTATATTTCACCTTGTCAAAATCTATGGGTTGTCCTTTGGCAAAATAGGAAGTGCCCAAATAGGTCTCGATTTTTCCGTCGCCCAAAACAAGTTCGTTGCCTTTTTTCAGCAAAGCCATTGGATTTTTGTACATGGCTTTGTCCGTGCCCGAAATAAACGAATAATCGACAAACAGGGTGTCTCCGCGGAATTCGCCGGCTATTTTACCCACTTTTTTTGCCCTGTTGAAAACTTTCATCTCCATCTCTCCGGTAACTTTTCCGCTTTGCAGGGTGTTGATTTTTAAATCAAGAGTATCTTTTTCATACAATGCTTTGTAACATTGCACGCTTGTCGGTTTTTCATCCACCGTTGGGGATTCGGCGACTTTGGGGTTTTTATTGCAGCTTTCGAGTCCAATGCAAGCCAACAGCAGACAAAATAGTCCTAAATTTTTCATGGTAATAAAAGATTAGTTAATAATTAAGGCAAAGCCATTGCTAATTTACGCATAAATAGCCTTAAAAATTCAGATTTTGCATATTAAATTTAGTCCTTTCCAGCGCAAACAAAACTATTGGGCAAGACTTAAAAACTTTTGGCAAAACTCAACAAAACCGTTTGCTTGTAATAGGGTTTCAAAGGCGAATCCAATAAATCTCCTTTCAATACGGCACGATGCGTGAGGTAGATGTTTTTGAAAATCCTGACTTTGGTGATAAACATTCCGTCCATCAAAATAGTGGTGTCGGTTTCAGAAATATAATCCGAAGAAAATCCCAAGCGATACTGCATTTCGAGCCATTTTTTGTATTTCCTGTCATACCAAATATTGAGTTCGGCTCCCAATTGGTCAAAAACGAATAAATCATAATCGCCATTGGTGTCAAAAGTCTGGGTATAATATCCGGTATTGGCAATTTGCTGGCTGGTCAATCCGTACAAACTAACGGAATAAGGCGAAAGAGAAAGCCTGAAATAATCATTGGGCTGGTATTTGATGCCCGGCGAAAGCACCACTTGATACGGACTCAAAAATCCCTGTATTTTTCCGTTGTCGTTATAATCCTTGAAATAATCACCGTCATAGATGGTGAAAACCGAAGTACTGTTTTTGACAATCAAATTGGCATTCCATTTGCTGTTTTTGCTCAAGGTGAACGAAAAATCATGTAAGGTGGTCCAATCGTCCGAAACCCTCTGGATGTAATCATTGCCCGAAATTCCGGATTTTTGAACGGCAAATGTCCAGTGAAGTTCATTGGTCATCGCAAATCGACTGCCCTCTTTGTAATAATCCAATCCCAAATCCAGGGTGGTGGTTGCCGAAAAACTTTTCTTGTCCGGTCCGGAAGGCGCATTGAACTCCAAAATATTGCTCAAATTCAACCCCAAAGCCAATGAATATTGATACGCCTTTACGGGTTCTTCGTCCAAAACAATCGCTTTTTCATCCGTGAAAAGTTTGTCCTCCACCAAATTCTTGTCAAATATGTCGTATTCCACATTTTCGACCGTCGATTTCAAAACGGTGGACTTTTTCACCTTGTTCTTTGGATTAACAAAAGCATAAGTGTACATCGAGGGCGTTTCCATCAGTATTTTACAACGGATTTCCGTGCTGTCTTTTTTGTGCATCAAATCTTTTTGTGCAAATACCGAATTCCAGCAAACCAGAAAAGAAAGAATTACAATAGGACTGGACAGAATAAAAGGGCGAAATAAAAGTGGGACAGCTTTTTTCATAATGACAGAATCAGGATTGATAAATAGATTGTTCTCTAAAAAAAAACAGGAAGCAAACTACTTCCTGTTTCAATAAACTTATTTTGTAGTGGCTTTTTTTGGTTTCTTTTCACCCGGCAATCCTTTTTCATTGATGGCCATTGCAGTACAAACCCCGTCTTCGATTTGCAACAATATATCAATGGAACAGCGACCGGAACCTGCGGAACCCGTAGAAGAACTGCCTGAATTTGTCATTCCCCAACTCCAAGATGCCACCAAAGTACATTCTCCATTGGGACAATCATCGGTTGGAATTTCAAATTCACCGTCCACAACGGATAATTTGGTGCTTTTTCCTCCACATCGCTTTGTGACACTGATATCCTGAACATTAACTTTGGAAAAACTCAAATCCTGAACATTGACTTTGCCGGAACCTCCACCGGAACCTTTTGCGGTCGTGGCATCGGGACTAGAAACGGACTCTGCCAATTTTGGAGAGCTTTTGTCCAGTTCTTTTGTAATGGTCATTGGTTTGTGCTGTCTTTTTCCGGTTGGCAATCCACTGGCGGCATCTCTCGGACTTTTTACTTCGGTCACGGAATTGTCTGCGGCACTGACGTTGAAATCGGTTTGGGCTTTATAATAATCGTATCCTCTTTTTCCCGATGACTGGCCTGTTGCGACATCCCTGGGCGATTTAACATCATATTCAAATGCCAAAGAACAACCCGACTCGGTAGTGGTTACTCTACATTTTACATTTTTTTTCAAATCATAACCGGCAGTTTTGGCGGCAGCATCTTGGGCGAATAATTGACTTGTACTACTGGTAGCTGCGATAAAAGCTATGGCTACTAAAATTGACTTTTTCATAATTTTTAAATTTAAAGTGTTGTTTTTTTGTTTGTTTGATAATAGATACGATGAGTTTAAAATTTGTTACCCTTGAATTCAATTTTTTTTGATTCCAATGTTTTTTCAACTCTCAAAAGAACGATTACATTGTTATATCAATCAACAGCAAAAATTGTTACCCTAAAAAACTAAACCACAATACTCCTAACCCATAAATCAGTTAATACAAATCAAAAAGCCTATTTCAAAAACAATTCACGACAAGATTCTTCCAAAAAAAAATCCTTTCAAAGATTACTCTCTGAAAGGATTTTGCAAGGACAAAAAGATTATGTTATTCTGCCACAACTTTAAAATTACTGTTCAAATTTTCTCCGGAAACATTTAGAACATAAATTCCCGAAACTTTTTTGTCGGCAATATTCAAGGTAAAAAGTCCATTTGCATCGGAAACAATCTTTTCTCTAAGGATTATTCTTCCTGTTATGTCGCTTAAAGTGGCTGTTGCTTGGGATGATTGATAGCTTGGAATATGGATGGAAATTTGGTCTTTTACCGGATTGGGATATACCGTGCCACTATTTTTGTTTTGAATAAACTTGTCATTACTCAACATAGCTTGGTTATAAAGAGCCATAACTTCAGTCGCAGACAATGGATAATTGAAAATTTTAAGCTCGTCAAACAATCCCTTGTAAGGTGCAGGAGAATTAGTACTATTGAACAATTCAAGTGCCCCGATATTGCCAATTACCAAATCGGTTGGTTCTCCAATACCCACAGTTGTTCCTGTTGTATCACTCCCCTCTCCAGTTAAACTTCCATTAGTATATATCCTCAATTTTGAAGTGGCAAGATCTCTCATGACAATCACATTGACCCAACTACTGTTATAATAATTTGATGCTGATAATGTTGATGTAAGTTCAGTTTTTGTTTTACTATCAGAATCTATGGCAAAACGCAATTGGTTGTTTTTAATTTCTACATTAAATCTTTTACCTGTTGCGCCTGTTGTGGCATTTTTTGTAATTGATCCTTTGCACAATATGTAAGAGCTTAATTGCACTGGACTGGTTGCCGGTATCAAACTGGCATCTGCCTTCATCCAAAACGAAATAGTAAAAGAATTTTTATCGAATAAAAGGTTGTCCTGGTTTGGAACGCTTACCATGAGCTTGCTAGGCGATAATGTTGCAAAATCTATGGCATTGTCGGCTTTTCCAGCTACTCTCACCGTGTTGGTGTCGAAAGCCGCATCCAACTGTCCATTATTGGCATAACTTGTAACATCCGCAATTTGTTGGCCTTCGCCTGCCACTTCCTTGAATGGCCAATGTCCAACAAGTTCTGGAGTCAAGGCACGGAAATTCCATACATCACCAGTCGTTGTTCCTTTGGCATTGGTGGCATCAACTCTCCAATAGTAAGTTGTGGCAGGGCTTAAACTTGTCAGTGCATAAGAAGGAGCGACCACGTAAGCCACATCTCCTAATTTGGAAAGATTTGAAGCATCGGTTCCAAAATATACCGAATAAGTTGTCGTGTTCGTGCTGCCTGTCCATTTCAAAGTCAAATTACCGGCAATTAACTCGGCCATAACGGATCCCGAAACTGGAGTTGGAGTGGCTGCCTTGGTTGGCACCGAAGGAATTGGAGGCGTGGTCAACGAAGCCGCCTCGCTGTAAACCGATGATTCCGTGCCGTTAACAGCTTTGACTCTGTAATAATACAGGGTGTTCGGAGTCAAGGCAGTTTGGTTGTAGCTGGTAACGTTTGCGCCCAATGTGGCAATTTCCGTATAATTGGTGCCATCGGTGGAACGCTCCAATACATAATTGGTTTCGTTGGCGGCATTATCGCTCCAATTCACGGTCAAGGAACTTTCCGCCGGCACCTCTGTTGAGGCAACATTGGTAAAATTAACATTTGATGGCGGAATGAAAAAATCTGGTGGCGTTGTATTTTCCAGTCCATTGATATAAACTTCGATATTCAAATAAGGTGCATTCGTGGTGCTTACCGCCAAAGCATCGGCCAGGTTTTTATTCAATCCATTGGCATCTTCCCAAGCATCGGGCATACCATCGTTATCCGTATCCAAAGGAGCCGGTGCGCCATACACATGTCCTGCACCATTGTTTATAAAACCAAATTGTTTTGCAAAACTGGCTCTATCATACACGTAGGCAGCAGTTGTTCCTTTAGAATTCAAATCTGAAATCATCAAATTATCGACTTGGTCACGTCTTGGATAAGAGGCACCAACGCTTGCCAAGATTTTGTCATAAGCGGCTTGAGCAGACAAAGCCGGGTTTTTCATTGGATAATCATTCGGTGCCGACAAAATGGTCGATGCATCATAAATTGGATATCCTGTTATATCTTCAGGAACCAAAGTACCATTCAACACTCCATCTCTATTGTTGTCAAAATAATTACCCGATCCATATAAATAAAATTCTTGACTACCCCTGTTAAAAGGTGTAGAAATTGTAGTACTTGTATTGGGACCTCCAATAAAATAATTATTGATAATGTTTACATCTGAACGTCCTGCTGTATCTCCTCCCATAATATAGGCATCTCCAGATTCGGTATGTCCATAGGTATTTCCATAGTTACCCCAATTGTACACCACGTTGTTTACAAACTCGTTAATCCCTTTTACTTTATTGTTTCGTGTTTTGTTGCAGATGTATAAATTCCCGATCAAACTAATCTTGCCATCATTTGATGGCTGTATCAATCCTCCGGCAGAGTGATTGTGTCGGTGCAATCCCTGTCCTATGATACAATTCTGAAGCGTTATATTGTCAGGACTGACTCCTTTACCGTCCCAGTTGATGGAGAAAACTTCATCGGTTCCCCAAGTAAAAGTCATGTGGTCCAAAATGATGTTGACTCCATTTGACACACCTGATGCGTCTTGATTTTGGGTATTGTCTCCATAACGAATACGAAGATACCGTGCTATGGTGTTGCTTGACCCTGAAAATGAGACTTTGCCCAATAGCACAATCCCCTCTCCAGTTGCCGTTTGTCCGGTAATGGTTGTGTTGGCAGCGACTGCAATTGCCGAGCTTAGATTAATAATACCTCCAACCTTAAATATTACAAATCGACCCGGTTGACTAACGGCATCTCGAAACGAACCCGGTCCGCTGTCATTCAAATTGGTTACCAAATAAATTTGGGGATTGGCCGCACCCCTAGCTCCCTCGGTATATCTACCAAAACCCGTGGCTTCAGGAAATGCCAATGTTTGTGCTTCCATTTCCCCAAGAGGAACCATCAAGCCACAAATCATAAAAAATTTAAGCAGACGCTTAAATGACAAGGTATTTTTTTTCATAAAAATTAATTGTAATTTGGTTATTAGTCAATATTTAGTTATTGCTAATTTAATCATAAGACAAAAAAGTGTGTATCCTGTCCTGTCCTGTACTGATCCTTTTCATTTAGCTAGCTGTCAACACATTATCAATTTCGAAATCAAAATAGCGTATTCCAAATTTCAATAAATTGAAAAACAACCAATTAATAAAACAGATTTTTATGCACAATCTGAAAAAATACCAAAAAATAATTATCATATCCGTAATTATTCCAATATTTCACAATCATTGAAAGACTAACTATACAAACTTTGCACCAAACAAACTTCAGGTTCCCCAAATCGATTCACGACAACCAACCGACATCTTCAATAAAAAAAATCCTCTCAGGATTGCTCACTGAAAGGATTTTGTAATATTAGTTGAAACTTTTAGATTCCCGCTATTGCTTTTATTTCGTCGATGATTCGCAAGGCCAAAGCATCTGCTTTTTCCTGTGAAGCCGCTTCGGTATAAATACGAATAATCGGCTCGGTATTCGATTTTCTGAGGTGAACCCAATTTTCGGCAAAGTCAATTTTCACGCCGTCAATGGTGGTGATGTCTTCATTTTTATATTTTTCGGTCATGGCCACCAAAATCGCATCGACATCAATTTGCGGCGTCAATTCGATCTTGTTTTTGCTCATGTAATATTCCGGATAGGAAGCTCTCAAAGCGGAAACACTCATTTTCTTGTTGGCCAAATGCGTCAAGAACAAAGCCACGCCCACCAAACTATCGCGTCCGTAATGCAATTCAGGATAAATA
>JAGNPF010000078.1 GCA_017989775.1 Flavobacterium sp. | reverse complement strand
GAATGCCCAATGCCGAAAGCGACAAGGCAATGTCGTCCTCTAAACTTTTAATTTTTGAAATTCGGATTCCGGCTTCGGGCACGATTTCACATAATGTTACCGATGGACCTACGGTGGCTTTTATTTGTGCTATTTCTATTTTGTAATTGCGGAGGGTTTCCACAATTCGGTTCTTGTTTTCTTCCAATTCTTCCTGGTTGATCGTGATTCCTCCGGTAGAATACTCCTTCAGTAAATCAATCGTGGGGTATTTGTAATTGGATAAATCCAGGGTTGGGTCGAACAAACCAAAATCGGCCACCAGTTTTGAAGCCAAATTTTCTTCGATAATGTCTTCTTCGGGGGCTTTTTCGATCACGAAATGTTCGTCGTCCGTGTGGATGATTTCGGGAGTGGAGGCGATGTAGGGCGGAGGCACCACTTCCGTTGGAGTTGTTTTCAGCGAAATTTCGGAAGCATGGCTGATGGTGGGTTTCAATGCTTCTTTGTTGAGCTGGAATTGGGAACCGGCAGTTTTTAAATGAATGCCGTCGATTTCGTCATCCACTTCGCCTTCCGATTCTTTAACGGCATATTCTTCCAAATTATAGGCACTTGCAGCGGCAGTGCTTGTAACTGGAATGTTTAAATCGGTTTTAATCTCTTTTTTGGTGTTTTCGAAAAAGGTCTTGATTTTTTCGGGAGAAACCTTGATTTTAAAAATCAAATAAATGACGATTCCAAAAAGAAGCACCAACAAAGTTCCCGTTTTTCCGATGTAGTCTTGCGAAAACAAATTCAGCTCATAGCCTATGGTTCCGCCCAGTTCGGGTAGGGAAGTGGCAAAAAAACCAAATAAAACCGAAAGAATGATGATCACGAATAAATCCCAAAACCAGATATTCTTCAGTTTTCGCAAGGAAATTTCCAGAATCAGAAACAATCCGGTCAGGAAAAACAATCGAACAAAGAGGAAAGAAGCAATTCCAAAACCTCTATACACCATTAAATCAGCCAGAAAAGCGCCAAATTTGCCCAACCAGTTCTGTACGGTTTCTTTTCGATCCGACAATTGGTTTACGGCACTTTGGTCTTCTTGTCCATAAATGTAAAAGGAAATAAAGGCCAGCAACAAGGCAATTGAAAAAAGTATCAATAGGCAACCCAAAACAACTTTGTGTTGCTTGGTTAGTGCCCATGATTTTTTTTCCACAGATTTTGAATCGGTTTTCTTGTCCGGATTTGCTGTTTTTATTGTTTTTGCCATTCGTGGTGAAACTGTTTGCTATAAAAATTTGGGTACATAAATGATCAATCCAATTGCGATGGCAGTAATGGCAGCAAACAAGACTGCCCCGGCCGCAATGTCTTTTATAAATCCAATTCTCTTGTGGTAATTGGGATGAATAAAATCGGCTATTTTTTCAACGGCGGTATTCAAGCCTTCAATGCTCATGACAAATCCGATTGCCAAAGTTTGAAAAAGCCATTCTGTTTGAGTGATATTGCAATAAAACCCTGCAATGCTCATCAAGATGCCAATCGAAAACTGCACCATTACACTGTGTTCGGTCGTAATCAGTTTTACGGCACCTTTCACGGCAAAGGTCACGCTTTTCAATCGTCCGCTGATGAAAGAGTTGTCTTTCTGGAATTTCATCAAACTACTTTTATAGTACTGCCAATGCAGCTTCGTAGTTAGGTTCGTTGGCTATTTCCGGAACTTGTTCGGTATATAAAACGGTTCCATTTTCGTCAACAACAATGATGGCTCTGGAATGCAATCCGGCCAATGCGCCGTCCACAATTTCCAAACCATTGGCTTTGCCAAAACTTCCTTCCTTGAAATCGGACAAGTTGACCACGTTTTCCAATCCTTCGGCTCCACAAAAACGTTTTTGGGCAAAAGGCAAATCTCTTGAAATACACAAAACTTTGGTGTTTTCCAATTTTGAAGCAGTGGCATTGAAAGTTCTCACAGATGTTGCGCAAGTTCCCGTGTCAATGCTTGGAAAAATATTCAAGACTAATTTTGATCCTGCAAAATCAGCCAGTGAAGCAATGGAAAGATCGTTTTTTACTAATTTGAAATCAGCTAGTTTTGAACCAACTTTTGGCAATTCGCCTGAAGTGTTTATTGGATTTCCTCCTAATGTTATTGAAGCCATAATTTGTTTTTTTTAATGAGGTTCAAAAGTATGAAAATTTATTTACGATTTATGTTTTTTTGATTTTCGATTTCAGAATTTAGCAAAAAAAACGCCTTCATTGCTGAAAGCGTTTCAAAATATTTTTATTGGACAATTACTGGAACCAACTAAACCTATCGGCTTCAATTACTTGTCAATGGAACCCAAAACCCTTTTCATGAAAGTGTTCAGGGCTTCTTTTTTGTCCATTCCGCCCTGTGTCATTTTGTGGACTTCCAGTGCGCCGTACATATTGGAAATCAATTCTCCAATCACGTCCAGTTCTTCATCTTTCAAGGAAGAAACCTCGGTCAAGGCTTCCAGGACTTCGATGGTCTCTATGAGATAATCTTGGTCGTTCTCTTCGATAAATTGGGATAAATGCTTTATTACGGGTAGTTTCATAAGGTATGAGGTTAGATTTTAGAGGTTGGAAGTATTGCATCTACTTCAAAATTTAACCTCCAACTGAATTTATACGATGTCATTGACCAATTCCGTCAAAACCTCGGCTTTGTTGGTTTGCGTTTCGCTTACCAATTTTCCATTTACGAAAGTGGCAAAGGTGGGCAAATTGCTCACATTGGCCAGTTTTCTCGATTCGGGAGAATTTTCGGCATCCACCAAGACAAAAGTCAAGTTGTCGTTTTCTGAAGCCAATTTTTTGAATTTTGGTTTCATGATTCGGCAATTTCCACACCAAGAGGCAGAAAATTGAACCACGACTTTTTCGTTTTTGGAAACCAAATCCTGTAGGGTATCTTCGTTTAATTCGATTAACATATTTTTTTTATTTAAAATTCAATAGTTAAAAATTCCAAATTCCAATAGGAATTCCAAATTTTAAAATTTTGAAAATGTTTAGTATTTCTTTTGAAATACCAAATCCCAATAGTTGGAATTTGGTATTCAAAAAAAATGGAATTTATTTTTAGTTGGCACTCAAATAAGCGGCAGTACTGTTTCTGTCGGCTGTCATGGCTTCTTTTCCGGCTTCCCAGTTGGCTGGACAAACCTCGCCTTTGGTCTGGATGTGGGTGTAAGCGTCAACCAGTCTCAAATATTCGTTTACGTTACGTCCCAATGGCATGTCGTTTACGCTTTCGTGGAAAATTTTCCCGGTTTCGTCAATCAAATAAGTGGCTCTGTAAGTCACGTTGGAACCTTCTACCAAATAAGTGTCGGCATCTTCATTGTAAGCTCCGGCTTCTGCATCCAAAATACCCAATGCAGCAGACAAATTTCTGGTGGTATCAGCCAAAAGTGGGTAAGTCACGCCTTCGATTCCACCATTGTTTTTTGGAGTGTTCAACCAAGCAAAATGCACTTCGTTGGTGTCGCAAGAAGCTCCAATCACGATAGTGTTTCTTTGGGTGAATTCTGGCAAGGCAGATTGAAAAGCATGTAATTCTGTTGGGCAAACAAAAGTAAAATCCTTTGGATACCAAAAAAGCAATACTTTCTTGTTGTTGTTTACCGCTTCTTCAAGAACGTTGATTCTTAAATTATCGCCCATTTCTGATATGGCGTCAACTGTAATGTTTGGGAATTTTTTTCCTACTAATGACATAATTATTTATTTTAAAAGTTGTTGTTTATTATTTGATGGCAAAGATAAATTAAAACAAAGGCTGGATTGTATAAGATTTAATTATTAATACTTATGCTCCAATAGCATTTCATTATACCCGATTGATTGTACTCCTGTGCCGAAAGAATCAAATGCCCTTTATTTTCACGGGCAAACTGCCCCTGCATTTCTTGTTTTCAATCAATTGTTGGGACGCATTTTCTTGAAATTCAGCAAAGTCCTGATATACTTGAATGATTCCAAAAGCAGCATCCAAATTGGGAATGACCTGCAAAGCATAGGGATTTCCAAATACGTACAAAACACATTTTTTTTCTGAAAATAATTTCCCCAAAAACGACAAAATGCTTGGTTCCATATCAAAATTATTCAAGGGCTTTGCTTTTGGAACAAAAAGAGAAATCAAAATACTGTCAAAATCATCCAGGTTTTTCTCCAGTTCGGCAATCGCGTTTTCATCACCGTTTTCCAATGCAAATTGGGGCGAAGGAAGGGGAATCTCCAGTTTTTTGAAAAAAACGTTGTCCGTATTTTTGTAAAGACTGACTTTGGCGAGTCTGGAATCGTTTTTGGCTTCAAAAAGATACAGACTGTTCATGTTGTCCTTGATTTTGGTAATGCTGTATTTCGCGATTTTTTGGTTTAAATCGGAAGCATTTTTAAAGTCCAATTCGCCTTGGGGAGCGTAATTGCCGTCGATGATTCCGGCTTTTTGTTTGCATTTCCAAAGGCGGTTGAAGCTGGCTTCGATGCGTTCTGGCGTGGCATTTTTGAGAATTTCTTGAATGCCTTCAGGCACATTTTCCGCAAAACACAAAACATCGTTTCCAGCATTGAAAGCTTCCCATTCCAGTTGTCCTTTTTGGTCGTACAATTTCGAAACGCTGTGCATGTTCAAGGCATCCGAAATCACCAAGCCATCATAACCCAATTGCTTGCGCAAAAGATCTTCAATTATGGATTTTGACAAAGTGGCAGAGGTGTTTTCGCCATTGTTCAATGCCGGAACGGCCAAATGTCCAATCATGATGGAATCGACCTCGTTTTCTATTCCTTTTATGAAGGGATGCAATTCGTTTTCCAGTAATTCTTCCAGGGTTTCCTCCAAAACAGGCAATCCCAAATGCGAATCGACGCTGGTGTTTCCGTGACCCGGAAAGTGTTTCAGGCAACCCAAAACCCCGACATCGTTCATTCCACGTAAATATTCCAGGGCAAATTGGGCCACTTTTTCCTTGTTTTGACCAAAAGAACGATAGCCAATCACGGGATTGTCCGGATTGTTGTTGATGTCGGCCAATGGTGCCAAATTATAATGGATACCCGCTGATTTCAGGTCCATTCCAATTTGTTTTCCAACTTGGTAAACCAAATTCTTGGAACTGCTCGGCAAAGCGCCAAGCGTGATGGCATAGGGATATTGTGGCGTCTTTTCGACCCGCATGGCCAATCCCCATTCCGCATCGATGCTCATCAAAAGTGGGGTAGTGGCACATTTTTGGAAACGGACAACCAATTCTTTCAAACGCTCGTAACTATCGTCGTTGAATTCCACTTTTTTCTTGGATTCATAATTGGTGGCCGCACTGGCCCTGCTGTGAAAAAAGGTCAGTCCACCAATATTATGTTCCCTGATTAAACGCTCCGTTTCCTGAATGTTTTCTTCGGTATCGTTGATGAAAACCGCCGGAAAAAAGAATTGTCCTATTTTTTGTTCTAAGGTCATTGTTTAGAATTTTATGCTTGAACTGTTACTCTGATTTCTTTCCAAAATCATCTGGAAATATTAAAAATCGTGATAAAATCAACCCGGGAATCGTTGCCAAAAACACCCAAATAAAGAAATTTCCATAGCCTAAATATTGCTGGATGTAACCACTCAACATTCCGGGAAGCATCATTCCCAAAGCCATAAAACCAGTGGCAATGGCATAATGGGAAGTTTTCGATTCGCCTTCGGCAACATAAATCAGGTACATCATGAAGGCCGCGAAGCCAAACCCGTAACCAAATTGTTCCAAAATAACCACGGCATAAATATAATAGACAGAAGCCGGGTGAAAATAGGCCAACAATATAAAACCAAGAATGGGCAAGTGCATCGTCAAAATCATGGGCAACATCCATTTTCCCAAACCGTGTCTGGAAATTGCAATTCCACCCAAGATGCCGCCAATGGTAAGGGCTATCAGTCCGAAAGTTCCATAAATGATACCCACGTCTTCCGTGTCCAATCCCATTCCGCCAACATCCGTTTTATCCACCAAAAAAGGGGTCAACATTTTCAACAATTGGGATTCTCCCAAGCGAAACAAAAGGATGAAAGCCAATATCAACCCGATTTGTTTCTTTTTGAAGAAACTGGCAAAAACCGTGGCAAAATTTTTCTCTTCGATTTCCCCGGCCTTGATTGGCAATTCGGCTTTGGGTGTTGCAAAATAGTTGTAAATCGTCAAAAAAGTCATGACCAATCCCACGAAAATCATCGTGTAGGACCAGGCTTTTTGATTGTCTCCATATTGATGTTCCAAATAACCAGCCAAGAGGATTATCAAACCATTTCCGGTGAGCATCGATGCCCTGTAAAAAGTGCTTCGAATTCCCAAAAAGAACGATTGTTGATCTTTGGTCAAAGCCAATAAATAGAAACCGTCACTCGCCACGTCATTCGAAGCGGAAGCAAAGGCCGCCACCCAAAAGATGGCCAAACTCAACATGAAAAACTGACTCGTCGGAATGATGAATCCCACTATCAAAAAGGCGATGGAAATGAATAACTGCATGCCCAAGAACCAGTTTCGTTTGGTTCCGTGCAGGTCAATAAACGGACTCCACAAGGGTTTGATCACCCAAGGCAAATACAATAGACTCGTATATAACCCGATGTCTTCGTTGCTGATTCCGAGGTTTTTGTACATCAATACCGAAACCGAAATGATGATGACATACGGAAAGCCCGAAGCAAAATTTAATAACGGTATCCAATACCAGGGTTTATTGTCTGTTTTCATTTGAATGGGTTAAAATCGGTTAGTTTACAATTGTTGGCGTGCTTTCGTTACCGTAAAAATCAACGTAGGTAAAGGCAAAAGAAGCATGGTCGTTTTCGTGGTTGTTGGGAATATGTACCAAAATCAAATCATTATTGGCATTCAAGGCAATTTTGTCGATGATTTGGCTTGGATCGTTCGTGTCTATTCTTGAAGCTCTTTTGGCACGATACACCATGATG
>JAGNPF010000077.1 GCA_017989775.1 Flavobacterium sp. | reverse complement strand
AAATATTTCCATCTTTTTTTATTTAAAGATACGTAATTATCTTTACACCTCAAAAAATAAATTAAATAGTGGGTTTTGTCAAGGAACGACTACATATTGATCATCAATTTGCTGAATTTCTTTAACCGAAGTTTGGGTATGGATTTCAAAATTTTTCTGTTGAATTTCCTTCAGAAAGCAATCGATAATGGTTTGGGAAGAATTGCTCTCAGGGAAAATTCTTCCGTCGTTTTCAATTTTCAGAGCAATGTTTCGGTTAAGAAACCATTCCATCGTATCACCCGGTTGAAATTTGGTGAAAACGCTCAACAATTCCTTTTTTCCTCTTGGATAAAACTGCACCAATTCTTTAGGATCGAAGCAAGCGTGGGAAACATTGCATCTTCCACCGCCGGAAATTTTCACTTTTTGCAAAACGTCTTTATTCTGCTCCAAAATTTTTACCGAAAATTTATTCTCGTCCAAATTTGCAGCGAAAAAAAATCCGGCTGCACCACCTCCGATGAGGACTACTTTTTTCAACATTTTACAAAAATAGAGATTTTAAGAGTAATAAATTTTTCTCTAAATTTTGGCTAAAGCCTGGAGATTATGAAATTTGGAAGGCGGGCTAAAGTCCCGACTCAATTGAATTGTTTCGAAAAAAATCTTTTTAAATTTGTTCTTTTTGAATTTCTTTATACAATTTTGAATTGCTCCATTTTGCGTGTTTGGAAGGTTCAATTTTAAAACCTTTTTTGTAGGTGTAAACTTTGGTGAATTCAGCACCGAAAAAAACCAACATACAGGTGTAATTCACCCACATCATAATGAGAATAATGGTTCCGGCCGCTCCAAAAGCAGAAGTAGGTTTGAAATTTTCAAAATATAAACTGAGTAAGAATTTACCTAAAGTAAACAGTAAAGCGGTTAAAAGAGCGCCTGCCCAAACTGATTTCCAGGAGATTTCTACATCCGGCAAAACCTTGAACATTAAGGCAAAGAGAATAACAATTACTGAAAAACTTAAAATCATATTGATAATTCTAACCAGTTCAAAAGTTTCCAAACCAAAATAGTAGGTAATGTAGCCATTAAGCCAGCCAATAATGGAAGATAAAACCATAGAAATCAGCAGTAAAAACGCAATAATCAAAATCATTCCCAAAGAATTGGCACGATCGAGAAGTAATTTCACAAATGCTTGTTTTGGTGCAGCTTGTACATCCCAAAGTTCATTCAGCGATTTTTGGAGTTGAAAAAATATCGTAGTTGCCCCAAAAATTAAGGTAAGAACACCAATGGTTTTCATAAAGAAATTTTCTTTATCGATAAGTGCTCCTGCAATCATATCTTCGATGCTTTTTGCGGCGTCGTGTCCCATAAAAGATTGGATTTGACGGCTAACTTCGCCACGAATAGCTTCTTCCCCAAAGAAAAAACTGAGTCCCCAAATAATAATAATCAATAACCCGGGAATAGAAAAAATAGCGTAATATGCCAAACTTGCACTGTCTTTGGAAGCGTCGGAATCGTTCCATTCGGTGAAGGTTTCTTTCAATACTTCCCAGTAAAATTTAATTCTTTTCATCATTTAAAAAAATTCAAATTTGATTAAAATGGATAACCAATAGCAATATTCAAGACAAGGTTATTTCTACGCCAATCTTTGTTTCCAAAATCTATTTTATCAAACATCCAACGGTCGTTTTTATCATAATATGGAACTCGGAAAGGCATGGCCAAATCCAAACGCAGAATTAGAATCGAAAAATCCATACGCAAACCAATTCCACCACCAATGGCTACTTCGCTGAGCCAATCTTTAGAAAATTTTGCGCCGGGACGATCAGTATCTTCATTCACGAGCCAAATATTTCCGGCATCTACAAAAACGGCAGCGTTCAAAAACTTGTAGAGATTGGTGCGATATTCTGCATTTAATTCCAATTTTATATCACCGGCTTGGTCGAAAACATAGGAATTGGTTGCAGTTCTGGGATCGTAACTTCCAGGGCCTAAAGTTCGGGCTCTGAATGAACGAATACTATTGCTTCCACCAGCAAAAAATTGTCGGGAATAAGGAATGGTTAAAGAATTTCCATAAGGATAAGCCAAACCAGCAATTAATCGTGAGGCAAATTGCGTTTTTTCTGAAATTTTATGGTAAAAACGGAAATCGTTTTCCATCTTTACATATTGACTGAAAGGAACGCCAAAAATTTCTTTTTGTTCGCCTTCTTTGGCATTGGCTCCGGAAATAAGTCCGGTAAGATTTCCCGCCAAATCCAATAATCCACGGTAATAGACTGTATTTTTTTTCGGCAACATCGTGGTTGTGTAAGTATAAGTGTAGGTTGGCCCAAAAATCAACTGTTCTTCCGTAACATGTTTCAGATAGGGATAAGCATTTTGAATGCTGTCATACTCCGGCGTAATTTTCGAAGGTCGAACGTAAGAAACGTCCAAAACTTTTAGTTCGTGTTCTTTCCGTGCATTTTCCTTCCAATTATAGCCAAAACTGGCGTTAAAAGTGTTCAACGTGTACCATTTGATACGGCTCATAAATTCATATCCTAAACTGATATTGGTTCTGGGAACATACGCGCTGGAAGTTTTAAAACGAAAAGGCGCTAAAATTCTAGGAATAGAAAGTTGCGCATCTCCACCGAAACGGAAAATATTTCCAGAACCTTTGGTTTCCGGTTTTGCACCACCAACTTGCACATCAAATCCGCCAAAAGCAGAGAGTTTTAATTGTTCAGCTCCACGGAAAAAATTGCGGTGGGTCCAGTTCAAATTCAGCTCGCTTCCGGCGTAATTCGCAGAATTGGTTTTTCCTAATAATTCTAAACGTAAAGATTGTAGTTTTTGTGGGGTGAGAAGATAATACGCATCAAATTTTTTATTAATGGTATCCAATACAAATTCATTTTTTACAAATTTGAAAACGCCCAAACTAATCAACCGGTTCAATGTTAAATTATGATCGGAGCGATTGTACAAATCACCTTTTTCAAAATAGATGGCGCGATCAAAAATTTTTGGTTTGAATTTTTTCATCGGATCCACCACATAAATATCTTTATAATGGTGTGGTTGCAAACTGTCTTCGGACATCGGAACCTGGTACAATCCTTCCTTTTCGCCTTGAATACTGTAATCCGGAAAAACAATGGTTTTATCTATTGTGAATTGTTCTTTAGCAAGTTGTGGTGTGTTGTCTTTAAGCTTTAAAAAAGCTTCCACTCTTTGATTTTCAGAAACGGTACTATCTACTTGTAATACTAAATCATTGTCATCAAAATAATAAAAACCACGCTCTTTCAAGGCGTTATCAATTCTTTGGCGTTCTGCTTTGATCACGTCCAAATCGAAAGGTTCTCCAGTTTTCAAAAAAGTTTTGTGGCTGAGTTGCTGGATTTCGGAACTGAGGACAGAACTATCGCTCGGAAAATGAATTTCACCGAAATAATAGCGATTTTTGGGTTTTACGATATAGATGACTTCGGCTTTTTTATTTTTAGTCAACGTGTCGTATTTGGCTTTGGCGTTGAAATAGCCTTTGTTTTCGGAATAATTTACGATAATTTCTTTGTTGAATTCCCGATCTACATCAGAAAGCAGCACTGGTTTTTCGCCCACTTTATATTTCAGCCAATACAAAAAACCTTTTTGTTTTTTAGGTTCTTTGGTAATGTTATAGATGTAGAGTTTCGGTCTTAATCCCAAAAAGGAAGAGTTTGGTTTTGGGGTCAAGTTTTCTTCCAAACCGTCTTTCAATTCTCTTTTGTCTTTCTTGGGAATGGTGCTGTCTTCAATCTTAATTTTTGCACCGGTGTACAAAAACTGCCCTTCTTTTAAAAATTTGGTATTGCTGCAGGAAATAATTCCTGACGAAATTCCGGTAAAAAAGGCAATTTGCAAATATGTTTTTAATGAATTTTTCATTTATTTAAATTCTACCACTTGATTTTCTTTGTTCTTTTTTATTGATCTGTTTCTTTTTGATTTTTCAAAAATTTCCTTGAATTTATCGTAGTCCAACGTAATCACAAAACCAAGCCCAGTTTCTACAATCTGACCTTGCAAAGCAATTTGATATTCATTTTTTCGGTAAGCTCGCAACATATATCTTCCATCACGGGAAATCATGTAATCCAGCGTTACATCACCGGCAATATTGGTCATTTGTTCATTTTGTCTTGCATCGCCCATTACTCCAAAATTGCTTCCAACAGAAACTTTTAATCGATCATTCAATAATTTTTTGCTGATGCCGACATTCAAATCGGTGCGTTCATTTCTAGCTCCACTTGAATAATCTTCGGAAGATTGCAAATCGAAATTTAAATCCACTCCTTGTATAAGATCTGAAGCCAAATTATTCAGCTGTTGTGATAAAATTTTGCTCACACTTTGCATCACCAAAGTGGAGGTAGACAGTCCGCCTTCGCTTTGGAACGGATTTTCACCAATGAAACGATTTAACACCAACAACGCAAAAACCTGCTTGTTCATATCATTTTGGTCTTGCCGAATTTGGTTCAGTTTGGCTTTGGTATTGTCCAAAACCGCAGTAGGAACACCCGGATTGCTATCTTCCATCGTAATATCGAACGTGATTTCCGGTTTCAACAATTCGCCATTTAATTTTAGCAACGTGTTGAAAGGAATTTGTTGTTTGTATTGGTTCATTTCGGCGGCGGAAGTTCCGGCCATTTGTTGTTCTACCAAATCAATCGGCGCTGCTTTGGTTTTGTAAACAGCGGTAATATTCAAATTTGCAGTCGTTGGTTCGCCGGTCCAAGTGATGGTGCTTCCTTTTTCAATATCAAATCTGCGTTTCAGCATGCTTACCGAAAGTTCATAACCCCCTTTTTCCACTTCATAAACACCGACTAAAGTAGTTTTCCCGGAGGGATCAATTCCGCCGGTTAATTCGGCTTCACCTTGCAATTCCACGAAATCGCCATTTGCTTTATCGATGATTAAAGAAATTTTGGCTTCTTTATTCACCTCAATATTTACGCTCACATCCATTCCTTTGATATCGGATTGTGCGTCCAAACTATCGGTTTTAATGGTTTTGTTCATGGCAACTTGATCTTGGTCGATAAATTCCACAATTCCTTCCCGTTCCTGTAAAGTCGGCGAACTTTGTGGTAAAACAAACGTGAAATTAGTTTCATCAGTAACCGCCAATCTTCCATCTACTTTTGGCAAATCCAAATCACCGCGAATATCCAAATCGGCATCAATAGCCAAAATTCCGTACATCATGGCATCGTTGGATTTTTCGGAATTTACGACTTTGAAATCTCGTGCTTTCGCGTCTAAATTAAAAGCAAAATCCTGATAATTTTGCGTAAGCACTTGTCCATCAATAGTCATGGAATTTCCTGTTTTATCATTGATTTTAAAATCATCAAACTCAATTCCTCGGCTGGTAAATTCAATTTCGTCGTTCATTTTTCGGAAATCGCTTCCGGTTTTGGCAATCAACATTCCTACATTATTGAATTTTACATTTCCTAAAATATTCGGATTTTCAGTAGTTCCCATAATGTCGAGTTTTCCGGAAAGGTAACCTTCGGTTTCCTCAATCGCATTCATCGTGAAACCTTGCAACGTCTGCATTTGCAGCTGGTTGATATTCAAATCCAAATCGAAAGCACTGGCTGAAGTATTGTAGGTTCCGGTAATTTTAACATCGTTGTTGTTTCCGGAAAGTGCAATATTGGCATTCAGAATTTTTGAAGTTTGGTTGTTCACTTTTATCGCCAAATTTCCGACCGGGCTTCCATACACAAACAAATCCGAAACGTTGAGGTCAGAAGTAAACGTCATTTCCTTCGTCAAATTTTTCAGTTGTGCTGTTCCGTTAATCGTTCCTTTTGCAAGTAAGCTGTCTTTTTTGATCATTTCCGTTAAACTCTCAATTTTAAAATCTTTCAACGAAACATTCAACGGACTGTTTGCAGCTGTACTTTCGGATTGCAACAAAATTTCGCTGCCTTGATTGGTTAATCGGAATTGATCCGCAAAAATTCCGTTTTTACCAATTCGGATTTGGTTGTTTGGATCCACTGTCCAATCGTAATAGTTGAGTTTTAAACCGTTTGGATTAAGGGATATTTCAGTAATATCGTTCAACGATTTAGCATTTCCGGCAATCAAAAATTGCGTAACGTCTTTTTCGTCTTTCGTGGAAACATCGTAATTGATAGTGTTATTCGCAACATCACCGTGAATATCAACTTTATTCAATGCAAAACTTGCACTTTTCAGCGAAGCAACATTCAAATTGTATTGCAGCGCATTGTTTTCGTTGGTGATTTTCAGAACGCCATTTTCAATCTCGTTTTCGCCGTATAAAACTTGCGGCATTTTTCCGTCCACTTCCAATTTTTGTGTGTCTGCATCGTAGTTTCCATTTAACGTAATGGTTTCAAAACTTTTCAGTTCCGGCACAAATTTCCGGATGAGATCGTCGTCTTTTACGGTTGCATTAAAACTAAAATATTGGTGCGGATTAATCTTCTGTTTGCTTTTCGGCTGAAACTGATAGTATTGATTCACCGTTTGTTGCAACGCGTCAAAAATCTGGCTGAGTTTGTATTTTCCGCTTAAATCCAAATCAGCAATTTGAGAATTCAAAATAATTTGGTTCAAACTGTCGGTGGAAACAGCTTTCACGAAAATATTCTGCAACGGAAAAACTTCTTTCGTGTCGGAAATTGCAAAATTATTTAATGAAAGTGTTCCGTTCAAAAAATCGGGATTGAGGTTGGAAAAATCACCGTCCAAATTTCCTGCAATAATCATCGGTTTAGCATAAAACCCAAGTTTTTGCAAATCGAGTTTAATGATGCTTCCGTTCACTTTTACAGACGGATTATTTTCGTTCATCACGCCGGAAGCAGCGAGTTTTAGGTTCGCATTTGGATCTTTGGAATTGAGGGTTACGACATAAGCACCACGATTGATTTTTCCATCCAAATTCATATTGGTATAGCGATAATTATTGTAGGTGAAACTGTCGACATTGCCCTT
>JAGNPF010000076.1 GCA_017989775.1 Flavobacterium sp. | reverse complement strand
TATTGTTCTGTGATGTTATTAGTAAAATTGTAAGCTAAATTATCAATCTTATGTTGTTCTTTTTTACTGAAATATATTAATTCTTCTTTATTGAAATAATTTGTACTATCAAATTTTTGGCTTTTTCCAATTTCTTTAAAAAGCACTAATTTTGACAGACCATAAAACTCTTCACTTACTTCTTGTTTAATCAATTCAGAGATTTCAATCCTTTTTTCTTTGTCTAATTTACTTATATCACCAATTAGATTTTTAATTGTTTTAATGTAAATTTTTACCCCATCAACTTCTTCTACAATTGATGTGTCGATATCTTTCAGATATTTTGTTTCAATTATAAAGAATACCCAAAGTTTCTTTAATCCTTTACTTTTCCAATTGTTTAAGGTAAGTTTTTTTGTATCATTAATTTTGGTTTTTTCATTACTTTGGATTGCTGTAATTTGAATTCCAATTTTTTCTTTTGAATCATATAAGTCAATTCCTTTTGAGTTTAATTTTTCATAGTTTAAATTAATTAACTCTTCAAAACCATAAACTTTCTCTAAAACTCTTAAAAAGAAATCTTCAGCTTTTACTTTTTCATCGTGAAGATTCAAAAGACTTCCTCTTTGTATTTTATCAATATAAGCGAAAAGATTAAGTTCTATGTCGTTCATTTTCGTCTTTAATTTGTTGCTTAGAAGTATCGTTGTCAGAAGGTTGTCAATAATTCGTTTATTGAAGCCATAAAATGGCTTCAATCTAACGAAATATAGGTGGTTTTGTGTGCTAAAAAAATGCTGTTATTTATTTGCTAATATATTAAATAATTCTTACAAAACATTAAATAAATTATTTATTTTTCCTACTTACAAACCTTTGTTTTCAAGAAAATAAACTGTTTATGGTTTCCTTTTTCGCGAGAGACGGAAGTAAATGAATTTGTTGCTCTCGAAATGAGATGGCGCCCGTTCCTCGCAATGACAAAGTAAAACCCAATACCTTAAAAAAGTATTAAATTATCAGCCCCTTGGCCAATTCCCGTTATAAAAAAAGTAATTTGGCATAAGATTTAGTACTTTTGAACAGCTTATGCATCATTATGGACAAGATAAAAATACTTTGGGTCGATGACGAAATCGACTATTTGAAACCGCACATTTTATTTCTGGAAAAGAAAAATTACAGTGTCACCACCTGCAACAACGGGCGTGACGCGATTGATGTTTTCGAAAACACCAATTTCGACATTGTCTTTCTGGACGAGAACATGCCGGGAATGAGCGGCTTGGAAACGCTGTCGGAAATGAAGGAAAAGAAATCCTCCATCCCGATGATCATGATCACCAAGAGCGAGGAAGAATACATCATGGAGGAAGCCATTGGCTCCAAAATTGCCGATTATTTGATAAAACCCGTAAATCCGAACCAGATTTTGTTGAGCCTGAAGAAGAATCTGGACCATTCCCGATTGATTTCGCAGAAAACCACCCTGGATTACCAGAAGGAATTCCGCAAGATTTCGATGGAAATGGCGATGGTCAATTCTTATGAAGACTGGGTGGAATTGTACAAAAAACTGATTTTCTGGGAACTGGAACTCGAAAACATCGACGACCAGGCCATGATCGAGATATTGGAATCACAAAAATTGGAAGCCAATTCGCAATTCGGGAAATATATAGAACGTAATTACGAGGATTGGTTTGCTCCCAAAACTGACACCCGAGGCAAAGCCGAACGGGGCGAAGCCAAACCGGTGCAATCGAACACCTTGTTCCGGGAATTGGTGGTGCCCGAAATCGTCAAAAAAGACAAGCCTGTTTTGTTTGTCGTGATAGACAATTTGCGTTACGACCAATGGAAAGCGATGGAAAACGTGGTGGGCAACCACTACAAGCTGGAAAAAGAAGTGCCTTATTACTCCATTTTGCCCACGGCCACCCAATATGCGCGAAATGCCATTTTCTCGGGCTTGATGCCGCTTGAAATGGAAAAACAGTTTCCGCAATATTGGAAAAACGATCCCGAAGAAGGCGGAAAAAACCTGTATGAAGCCGAGTTTTTGACAGCCCAATTGAAACGATTGGGATTGAACATCAAGGAAGATTATTTCAAAATCACCAATCTTGCCGGAGGAAAAAAACTGCTGGAAAATTTCAAGGCATTGAAAAACAATGATTTGGTTACGGTGGTTTACAATTTTGTGGACATGCTCTCGCACGCCAAAACCGAAATGGACGTGGTGAAAGAACTGGCCTCGGACGACAAGGCCTATCGCTCCTTGACCTTGAGCTGGTTCAAGAATTCGCCCCTTTTGGAAATCATCCAACAGGCGCAAAAACTGGGATTCAAGTTGATTTTGACCACCGACCACGGCACCATCAACGTGAAAAATCCATCGAAAGTGGTGGGAGACAAAAACACCAGCCTCAATTTGCGTTACAAAACGGGGCGCAGCCTGACTTACGAGCAGAAAGATGTTTATGCCGTGAAGGATCCAAAAAAAATCGGTTTGCCGACCATAAATATGAGCAGTTCTTATATTTTTGCAAAAAATGATTTGTTCTTGGCTTATGTCAACAACTACAATCATTACGTGAGTTATTACAAAAACACTTACCAACATGGCGGCATTTCGTTGGAAGAAATGATTATTCCGTTTTTGGTTTTTAACCCGAAGTAAAATAGTTTGCAGTGGTCAGTTTTCAGTCGTCAGAAACAACTGAAAACTGAAAACTGAAAACTGAAAACTGAAAACTAAAAAAAATGAACATCACTTTTACATTAGACGAAATCAACAATGTTGCTCAGCAAATTTTGGAACAGAATCCCAACAAGGTGCTTCTTTTTCACGGAGAAATGGGTGTCGGAAAAACAACTTTGATCAAAGTTTTGGCCAAAGCACTTGGCGTAGAAGGCGCAACGAGTAGTCCGACCTTCTCTTTAGTTAATGAATACCAATCCATTGACAATCAAATTGTTTATCATTTTGATTTTTACCGATTGAAAAACGAAACAGAAGCCTTGGATATGGGAGCGGACGAATATTTGTATTCCGGGAATTGGTGTTTCATTGAATGGGCCGAAAAAATTCCGAGCCTCATTCCAGAAGCACATTCTGTCATCAACATCAGTCAGCTTCCCGACGGCAAAAGGTCGTTGACTTTAATTTAGGCCTGACAAATTCATCCTAATCTAAACTTTTTACGTAAATTTACTTTTAATTTTACAGCAGAATGGCAATCACCCCGTTTACAAAACAACAGTTATTACCCCAAGAAGAAAAACTTGAAGTAACAAGACATAAATGCGAACTTTTCATTGGAGTGCCCAAAGAAACCAGTTTTCAGGAACGTCGTATATGCCTGACGCCCGATGCCGTAAATTCGTTGACCTATCAAGGACACAGGGTTATGATAGAAGCGGGTGCCGGAGAAAGTTCGAGCTATTCCGACAAGGAATATGCCCATGCTGGAGCCGAAATCACCAACGACACCGAAAAAGTTTTTGGTTGTCCCATCATCCTGAAAGTGGAACCCGCCAGCACGGCCGAAATCGAAATGATCAATCCGGGGTCGATTATCATTTCTGCCATTCAATTGAAAACCAGAAAGAAATCCTATTTTACGGCTTTGGCCAAAAAGAAAATAACGGCCTTGGCATTCGAGTACATCAAGGACGAAGACGGTTCGTATCCCGCGGTGAAATCCCTGAGCGAAATTGCGGGAACCGCCTCGATATTGATTGCCGCCGAATTGATGATAAACCATGAATTCGGGAAAGGATTGTTGTTCGGCAACATTACCGGCGTCCCTCCTACTGATGTCGTCATTTTGGGCGCGGGAACTGTTGGCGAATTTGCCGCAAAAACAGCGATGGGCCTGGGTGCCAACGTCAAGATTTTCGACAATTCGATTACCAAATTGAGGCGTTTGCAAAACCATTTGCCGCAACGCATCTTCACTTCGACCATTCAGCCCAAATCTTTGTTGAAAGCCCTCAGGCGTTGCGACGTTGCCATTGGCGCGATGCGAGGCAAAGAACGATGTCCGATCATAGTGACCGAAACTATGGTGGAGCATATGAAAAAAGGGGCCGTGATTGTTGATGTCAGCATTGACACAGGAGGTTGTTTTGAAACATCGGAAGTCACCACCCACGAAAACCCGACTTTTGTCAAAAATGACGTGCTTCATTACTGTGTGCCCAATATTCCGTCGCGGTATTCCAAAACCGCCTCGCTTTCCATCAGCAACATCCTGACGCCCTATTTGTTGCAAATTGCCGAGGACGGCGGTATAGAAAGTGCGCTTCGATGCAACAACGGCCTGAAAAACGGCGTGTATCTGTACCACGGAATCCTGACCAACAAGGCCATTGGAGATTGGTTTGACTTGCCCAGCAACGACATCAATTTAATCGTGTTTTAACTAAACTTAAAATCCACAGACACAAATAGCACGCATTTACGCAAATTGTTGAGATTTGAATTTTCACGGATTCACCATTTTTAGGGGTTTGTGGAATTTTTTATGGAAAAGTCTTCGTGTAAATTCGTGAAATTCGTGTAAAACTTTATTTAAAAGCGAATGCCCTGTAAACTTTCGTTTATCTTTGCCGAAAATTTAATTTGTGGGATTGCCATCAAAATTGGCGATACCCCAAATGATACCCAAGAACTATATTTTTTACATTTATGAAATTTGTACACCGTTTTGCTTATTACTTGTTGGGATTAATATTGGGAAGTTTTTTTGTGGCTGCCGCATTCAGCGGTAAGGACACTCGCTGCAATTATTTTCCCAATGCCCGAGTTTTGAACGATTTAAGGAACAAGCCTTTTCACTATTCCGACAAAGCCTCGCAAATATTGGCCGAGAAATGGATTGACACCACCGACATCAAGAACACCTTGACGCATGGAGACGTTGATTTTGACAAAAGCAACATTGCGGTCGGTAGCGGAAAATTGTACGTGATAGAAGGGAAAACGGCCAAAAACCAGGAAATCACCCTGGAAGTGGTCAACTATTCCGAAAAAGCGGTATTGAAGGACATCATCAAGAAATAACATTCCGGCATTATCGTGTTTTATCAAGGCATTCCTTTTAAAAATTCTGCACTACTAATAGTTATGTTAAAGATAAAAACAATTTAAACCATTAAGACTCATTAAGAAAATTAAGCTTTGTGGTCTTTCTTAATGAAACCTAATCTTCTTAATGGTTTGAAAAAAAATGAATATTCACAACATTTCCAGTAGAACCAAAAAAATCAACCGCAAACTTCACGAATAGGGACAAATTTTAGTTGATTTAAAAATTAGTGCAATCAAAATAGATTAAAATCTGTGTCAACTTTTTATAAATGCGAATGCTGGTATTTTGTGCAACTTGCACATCAAACCAATTTCCTCATATTTTTATGAAGATGTTGGTGTGATATTTCTTGCCTTCGGCATTGAGCCGTATGGAAATTCCGAAATGGGTATAATCGCCTTCTATGCAGCCTTTATGGGTTGGGCTATCCAACCAGGCCACCAAAGCCGATTGGGGAGTGCTGTAATTGTAGACAATGTTTTCGCCCACCTTTTTTACTCCCAAAATTTCGATAATGTTTTGGGATCGAGCACTGAAAAAATCATGGTTCACGACATTGTTGGTTAGCATGTAATTGTCGTGCTCCTCGGATTTGAATGAAGCGTAATTGTTTTTTTCAAGGCTTTCAAGCCCATATTCGTTCTATGGGAATTGATGAGTGCCAAGGTCTCGTTTTTCAAGGAATTGTAGGTGTAAGCCGGAATGGTTTGGAGTGTTGGGGTTGCTGTTTCCTGTGTTGGCGAACTGTCTGGGGAACAAGAATTTAAAATCGAAGCAAATGAAAAGACTAAAATTAACCGGGAAATAGCAAGCTTCATAAACAATAAAAAAATTAAATTCAAAGCAGTTTACGGGTGTACCACCAAAGAAATTGGTAAATGGTTGATTTGGTTTTCAATAGGAAGCCTAATCTATTTCATTTGACAATAAACAATCAAATTTCATCGGTGAACTACATATAATTTGTTTTTTTTATAATTTTCTTATGTGATAAATATTTAAAAAACAATTGATTAATGCAAAAAAAACTGCCTTCACGAAAAGGCAGTTTTAAACTAAAACCAAAAAAACTACTTATAATTTTGCGAAAATATTGGTATAATATTTTTTGCCATCGGCGCTAAGTCTTATGGAAAGTCCGAAATGGGTAAAGTTTCCTTCGATGTTTTGTTTGTGTGTAGGGCTTCTCAACCAAGCTTCCAAGGCTGCTTTTGGAGAATTGTAGTTGTAGGCAATATTTTCGCTTACGCTTTTGGCACCCAAAACCTTCATAATGTTTTCGGAACGGGAAACAAAATCATTGTGGTTTACCACGTTGTTGGCAATCATGTAATGGTCATGTTCTTCTGATTTATAAGAAATGTGGTTGATTTCCTTTAATTCGTTCAAGCCAATGCTTGCCCTGTAGGCATTTATCAACGCCATAGTTTCAAGCTCTGTTGAATTGTATGTATATGTCATTGCCTGTTGGTTCGAAGTTGTTGATTCTTCTGAACTATCCGATGAACATGAATTCATTGTAAATATTACTGCAACCAGCAATAATACGCGAAGTAATTTTGCTTTCATAATAAAAAGTAGATTAGGTTTAAAGTAGATTGTGGGGCAAACTTCTTTAATGTTGTTATTGTAAGAACTTGTGTTATTTGTATGTTAAAAGTACATAAAACATCGTTTAAACGACAAATAAAATCGATGAAATACACAAAATAAAATATTTACTTTGTGTTTTTCTTACAACTTGTGTTTTGAAATCCAAAATAAAGCATTTGAAAAATTGCAATTGGAGGCAAATCTTTTACGAAAAAAAAAAGGTCGAATGAAATCCGAAAATGAAGCACAAAAAAAGCCCCGTGATCTCACGAGGCTAAAATATTCAAATTACAGATTCTAGGTCTTGACCAACTTCAGGACTTTTTCGAATTGCTCTTGTTTCGTTATGTTGGAATTGTCGAATTCCAGGGCATCTT
>JAGNPF010000075.1 GCA_017989775.1 Flavobacterium sp. | reverse complement strand
GCTTGACGCCTCGTTACGAATCGAGATGGTTTAGTTTCTATTTGCCTGTTTCTTATGTGGATGTTAATAAACAAACACAAGTGGGTGTAGGTTTGCGTACAGGAGTGTTTTTCATTGGTTCAGGTTCGGTCTTGTCCAACGTGATTTCCAACAATTCCAGAGCCGCAGATTTTCATTTAGGAGTGAAAATTCCAGTGTACCAGAAAAAATCGAAAGATATGGATGGAGACGGTGTTTTGGACAAAAACGATGCTTGTCCAGAAGTAGCTGGTCCAGTAGAAAACAAAGGTTGCCCTTGGCCTGATACCGATGGCGATACTGTCTTGGATAAAGACGATAAATGTCCTACCGTTGCTGGTCCTGTTGAAAACAATGGTTGTCCTTGGCCTGATACCGACGGTGACAAAGTTTTGGACAAAGACGACAAATGTCCAACCGTTGCAGGTTCAGTAGAAAACAAAGGTTGTCCATGGCCAGATACCGATGGTGACGGCGTATTGGACAAAGACGATAAATGTCCTACCGAAAAAGGATTGGCTGTGAATGCCGGTTGTCCAGATACGGATAAAGACGGCGTAATCGATAAAGCCGATGATTGCCCAACCGTTCCCGGACCAGCCAGCAACAAAGGTTGTCCAGAAGTGACCCAAGAAGTTTTGAAAGAACTTAAAGTTCAAGCAAGAGCAGTATTTTTTGTGACCGGAAAAGCAGTTTTGGCTACGGCCGACAAGGGAGAAACCGACGGAAGATTGGAAGCCATCAAGGAAATCCTGAAAAATTATCCAAATGCCAAATTCTCCATCGAAGGTCATACAGACGATGTAGGTAGTGCCGAATCCAACCAGAAACTTTCAGAAGCAAGAGCAAAAGCGGTCGTGGATGCCTTGGTTGCCAAAGGCGTGAATCCAGCAAACCTCACGCACAAAGGTTTCGGCGAATCCAAACCGGTTGCCAGCAACAAAACGGCACAGGGAAGAGCCCAAAACAGAAGAACTGAAGTGATTCACGTAGGAACGATATACGAAGGGAAATTATAATTTCAGTTTTTTGTAAATATAAAATGAGGTCTGCAAGGACCTCATTTTTTTTTAGAAAATTTCATTCCGGAAACGTGTTTTTTGGATAAATGCCTGTTTTTGTCATTTTCCTCCGGGTAATTTATTTTTCCTTGTGCATCAGTGAACCGTATTTTTCGGAAACGGATTCGACCACGTTGTCCAGTTTTTCTTTTAAGTCATCCTTGATGTCTGTGCCTTTTTTGATGATTTTTTTTCTTGTGTTTGAACCTTTGTCCGGGGCAAACAATACTCCCAAGGTTGCACCTACCGCAATTCCTCCTAAAATCCCGATTACCGTTTTGTTCGTTTTCATAGTCTTGTTTTTTTTAATGATTATTGTTTTAAACTTCCTTGTTTTTAATTGTTTTTTCCTCTGTAAGATTAAATTGTTTTTTTTGGGGGGTGTTCAAGGTTTTTTTTAACATTTCCCAGTTGGCCAGTACCGTTTTTTTTGATTTTGTGGCAAATGTTCTGAAATCAATGTTTTGGTCTTTATTCTGCATTTTGTCCCATAATGGGGCTTGATTTTCGATTTCGTTTTCCAATGCCTTCGAAAGGTGGTCATAGGAGTTTTTTTCTTTCAAGGAATCGGGAATCAAGTTGAAACCAAAAGCCAGTTTTGGTAGGACTATCAAATTCTTTTCGGTCAGTTTTTTGAATTCAAAATCCATTTTCTGGTAGTCCCTTTTTATTTTCAAAAGCAGTCCAAGCATCTTTGCATCCTTGGTTTGGTTGGATGCAATACTTGAAAGCTGGATGATTTTTTTGTTTGAGGCGTTCAGATGATCCACCAAATTGAAATCTATGGTGTCGGATTTGGCATATCCCGTTTCAAAGATGAAGTTGTTGAATTCGTTTTCTTTGTTGATGCAGGAAACGGCGCAGATGACTGCCACAAAATGTAATGTGTTGTACAGCATCAATCGATAAACAGAACTCTTTTTCATGGCCTTTGCTTTGATACAAAGTTCCTGATAATGAGTTGGAATGAATTATATCATTATTCTTTAATCTTATATCATTTCCATATAAAAAAATGGGGGGTGTTGCCTTATTCCGTTTGTGCAGGAACAAGGGCTGGAACGGGAAGATAAATGGTGAAGGTGGCGCCTTGGCCCGGTTTTCCAAAGGCAAAAATTTGTCCTTTATGGTTTTCCACGATTTTTTTGCAAATGGCGAGTCCCACGCCGGTTCCTTGGTATTCGGTTTTGCCGTGGAGGCGTTTGAAGAGCAGAAATATTTTTTCGGCGTATTCTTGTTCAAAGCCTATTCCGTTGTCGCTAAAGTTTATTTTGTAGTATTTTTTCAAGCTTCGGTCTTTTAGGACGGCTTCGTTTTTGGCGCTGATTTCGGTGCAATCAATGGTAATAATCGGCGTTTCGGTTTCTTTGGAATACTTCAACGAATTGCTAAACAAATTGGAAAAAAGTTGGTGCATTTGAAAATGGATGCCGTTGATTACGGGCAATTTGGCATGGGTGACGACCGCTTTTTTGTCTTCGATGTTTGGCGACAATTCGGACAAGCAATTGCGCAGGATTTCGTTCAAATCGGCTGGCACCAGATTTTTTTCGGCCCTGTTGGCTTTCGAATATTGCAGCAAGTCATTAATCAGGAGGCGCATCCTGTCGGATGCTTTTTCCATTCGGGACAAATATTCCTTGCCGGCATCGGTCATCAATTCTTTGTCTTTGTCGTTGATTCGGGAAATGAAGGTCTGGATTTTTCGCAAGGGTTCCTGCAAATCGTGGCTGGCCACCTGGTTGAATTCATTTAGTTCCTTGACGTGTTTTTCGAGTTCGGCATTTCGTTGTTTCAATTGCAAGCTCTTGTTGTAATCCTCGGTCACGTCCTGGGTGGTTCCAATCATGCTTTGCACCCCTTTTAAATCGGCAAAAGGTTTGGCTATGGTTTTGAATTGCCTTGTTTTTCCGTCTTTTCGGATGATTCTGTAGTTGATGGCGGCAATTTTCATGGTAGTCAACGCTTTTTTGAAAGCTTTGTCCACAATGGGTTTGTCTTCTGGATGGATGTTTTCCAATAGATTTTCGATGCTTGGTTCGAAGGATTGGGGTTCAAATCCCATCAACCTGAATTGGTTGTCGGAATAGGTAAATTGGAGCGGGTCGTAGCTTAAAACCCAGCTTCCGTATTTGCCGAGGATTTCCGCTTGTTTGCTGGATTCGTCAAATATTTTGAGTTGGTTGTTTATCGCAATCAAGTCTTGGTAATTGCTTTTGAGCAATTCGTTTTTATTGTGCTCGTCGGTTACGTCTCCCGTTACGCCCAGCACGGTTTTGTTACCCAATTTATCGACGAATAATTTCCCGACCGACCTTAGAATGCGGATTGCTCCGTCGGGTCTGACAATTCGATAGTAGGTGTTGGGCAAGTCTTCGTCGGCAATGATTTTTTTGAAAATGTTGTTTGCGATGCCCAGGTCTTCGGGATGGACAAATTGCATAAAATTCTCTTGTCCAGCTTCAAACGATTGGGGTTCGGCTCCCAATATTCGGTACAAATTGTCGGAATACGTGATAATGTTGGTGTTCAAATTCCATTCCCAAGTGCCAAATTCCGAAAGAATTTCGGCCTGATAACTCAAAAACTGGGATTTGTTGAGCCCGATATTGGCCAATTGAACCTTCTCGACATCTTTCGTGATTTTGTAATAGGTAAAAATAGTGAGCAAAAGCGTGATGAACAAAATACTCAAGGTCAGAATAGGGGTAAGGTATATTTGGTTGCTGAAGATGGAATTGCGTTGTTTCAGTAAAAATTTTTCGATTTCCACCATTTCGTTCAGTTTGCCCCTGATTTCGGCCAACAAAATGCTGCTTTCGTTAAAGTTTTTTTTGAAAGTGTCGTTTCTGTTGACGTCAAAATTGTTGTTGAAGTTGGAGTAGCTGTCCATATAGGCATACCTCATGTTGATGATCTTGTACAGCGATTGCAGGTTTTGTTGTTGGGCAGGATTGTCGCTGGTGAGTTTTTTGAGCGAGGAAAAAGAATTGTTGATGTTTTTGATGTCTGTTTGGTACAGTTTCAAATAGAGCGAGTCTTTCGAGATTAGGTAACCCCTCATGCTGTTTTCGGAATCCTTGATGTAGGAGTACATGTGCTCCAATTCTAGATTGACTTCAATGGTGTGCAGGAGCGATTTTGAAGAATCGGAAATGTTGTTGATGTGTTTTACCGTTATGAATCCAATGAGGAACAGTATAAGTAAACTTATGAAAAATATAATTTTATGATAAATGGAAGATTTGTATCTGTTGTTTTTCATAAACTAAAATCGAAGCAAAAAATTATCCTTGTTTAAATCGTTAGTATGGTATTGCCAATTGATGATGACCACATCGGACAATATTTTTTTCAATTCGTTGAAGTTGCTCGGTTTTTTGATGTAAATATTGGCTCCCAAAACGAAAGTGTTTTCCACGTCTTGATCGGACGCGGAAGTCGAATAAATGGCAATGGCAATATCGTTGAATTTGTTGTTTTGTTTGATTTCCTTCAAACATTCCATTCCGTTCAGGATGGGCATGTTCAAATCCAAAAAAATAATGTTGGGCAAAATGGTTTCTGGATGTTCCAGATAATTCAACAATTCCCTGCCATTGTTCAGGGTGTTGACAATGGTGTTGATTTTCAATTCTTCAAAAGCATCGGTAAAAAACAATCTGTCGTCTTCGTCGTCTTCTGCCAAGGTGATACGTATGGAGTCTTGCTGCATTTTTTTTAGTTTGTGTTTTTGGAGGTAATTTCTCTTCGTTTTTTTATTATTCTTTGAAAGGCAGAGGGCGTTATGCCTGTAGTGTTCTTGAATTGCGAACTTAAATGGGCAACACTGGAATAATTCAGCTTGAAAGCTATTTCTGTTAAAGATAATTGGTCGTTGATGATTAATTGCTTGGTGTATTCAATTTTTTGGAGAATGATGAAATTTTCGATGGAAGTATAGGTCACTTCAGAAAAAAGATTGGACAAATAACCATAGGAATGCTTCAGTTTTTCCGACAAATAGACCGAACTTTTCACGCTGATGCTCGTGTCTTCGTTAAAAACCATGTCGACTATGGCATCCTTGATTTTTTGAATCAAAACCGTTTTTTGGTTTTCCACAATTTCAATTCCGTAATTACCCAATGATTGGGTAAATGATTTCATTTTTTCCGCAGACACTTTTTCCAAAAATTCGACTTCGCCAAATCCAAAAATCCTGTATTTTATTTGACTTTCGTCCAGTTTTTCTTCAAGAATTTTTTTGCAAGCAGTGTTAAAGTCAAACTTTATAAATACTTTCATGTCCTTTTTTATTTTGCTGCCAAGGTAATTAAAAATACTGTTTGTTAAAAAATAATTGTTTTTTTCCTTAACGGAAATCCGGCTCTAAAATTGTCGGCCTTGATTCTGTCTTGAAACATTTAAAAAGGGACGGTCAATAAGTCGCTGTTTATGAATGAAATAGTTGTCCGTAAAAAAAAGAATTGCCGAAAAAATAATGGCTTCGTTGCGATTTTATTTGATTTTGGTCGTGTTTATGGCTGTTTGTCGCGCACCATCAAAGGTGTCGTGACTGGCGGGATTTTCCTGTCCACAAATTTTTAGGATTATTGCAAAATTCCAAGTTTATTGGATTCAAGTTTGTAAATTTGCCGCTGATTTAAATTTTACAATGACTACACAACAACTTATAGACCAAATCCAAATCAAGAAATCATTCCTTTGCGTAGGATTGGATGTCGATTTGAACAAGATTCCGCAACATTTATTGGAATTGGAAGACCCTATTTTCGAATTCAACAAAGCCATCATCGATGCCACGCACGATTTGGCGGTTTCCTATAAACCCAACACGGCTTTTTATGAAGCTTATGGTATAAAAGGGTGGCAGTCCTTGCAAAAAACCATCAATTACATCAACGAAAACCATCCCGAAATCTTCACCATTGCCGATGCCAAACGTGGCGACATAGGCAATACTTCGTCGATGTATGCCAAGGCTTTTTTCGAAGATCTGAATTTTGACAGCGTGACCGTTGCGCCTTATATGGGAAAAGATTCGGTGGAGCCATTTTTGGCTTTCGAAAACAAGCATACCATCATGTTGGCCTTGACTTCCAATGAAGGCGCTTTCGATTTCCAGACCTTGAACGTGGATGGAACAGAATTGTACAAGCAAGTTTTGGAAACTTCCAAAAATTGGAAAAACTCCGAAAACCTGATGTATGTCGTTGGTGCCACCAAAGCCGAATATTTCACGGAAATCCGTAAAATTGTTCCCGACAGTTTCCTTCTTGTTCCCGGCGTTGGAGCTCAAGGCGGAAGCCTTTCCGAAGTGTGCCAATACGGAATGAATGCCAATGTGGGCTTGCTCATCAATTCTTCCCGAGCCATTATTTACGCTTCAAACGGAACCGATTTTGCCGAAAAAGCAAGAGAAGAAGCCTTGAAAATGCAGGAAGAAATGGAAGGTATTTTGCAAATTTCCATAAAATAAAAACGATTAATTTTAAAGAAGTTAACACAGATTTTACAAATTTCCAGAAATTAATCTGTGCTAATTTGTGAAATCTGTGTTTGATTTTAAAATATAGATTTTGCTAAATTACGCCCTATACAAAAACGAAAACAGCAAGCAGTGGGTGACTTTTGTCCACGGAGCTGGCGGCAGTTCGTCTATTTGGTTCAAGCAAATTCGGGATTTCAAGAAGCAGTATAATGTTTTGTTGCTGGACTTGCGCGGACACGGCGATTCCAAAAAACAAATCAAGACGGCATTCCAAAAAAAATACACTTTCGAGTCCCTCGCCAACGATGTGTTGGAGGTTATCGACCATCTACAAATCGAAAAATCGCATTTTGTCGGGATTTCGCTAGGGACCATCCTGATTCGACAATTGGCAGAAATGCATCCCGAACGCGTGCAAAGTATGGTTTTGGGCGGAGCCATCCTGAAAATGAATTTTCGTTCGCAAATCTTGATGAAATTGGGCAAT
>JAGNPF010000074.1 GCA_017989775.1 Flavobacterium sp. | reverse complement strand
TGCAATGAATTGCAGGATGAAATCGTGGAGTTCAAATTCCAGAAAACGGACAATAAAGAATTAGCGATGCTCGACATGCTCAAAGAAGTCATCAAAGGCTGCTACGCCATCCAGAAAGAACAAATGGAACACGAGCGTTTTGGTTATGATGCTCCCAATTATCAAGAAACCATTTCGAACCTAAAAAACTATATTTTGAAGCGTTGTCAGGACGAGAAGATTTATTTGTAAGTCATTGCGAGGTACGAAGCAATCCCATAACGAGAGTCGGCAAAATGAGCAACAACAATGAGCAACAAATAGGATGGCGCCCGTTCCTCGCAATGACTATAAAAGACGACGAACTATGTCTTCCACAGCAATCGTCCGCATCGCATCTTCGTAACCTTCCACCATTTTATTCCCATAAACCGAAGTCGGTAATTTCGGAAACAAATTGCTATCAGAAACCAAAGCATTTCCCATCGGTTGATTGAAAGGCGAAAATCCCGCAAAAGGATGCGTGGCGCCCCAAAGCGTGATGACTTTTACACCCAACATCGCCGCAATATGGGCATTCCCGGAATCCATCGAAAGCATCAAATCGAGATTGGAAATGAGTTGCAATTCCTGTTGAAACTTAAGTTGACCAGCAACAACAATTACGTTTTCTTTACCTTTTGAAAGTGAATTTAGCAATTCCACTTCCTTTTTTCCACCGCCAAAAAGCAGGATTTTATAAGTTGAATTTTCGGCTAATTGGTTAATCACTTCCTGCATTAAATCCAAAGGATACACTTTGGAGTCGTATTGTGCAAAAGGTGCAATCCCGATTAGTTTTTGATTATTTTCTCCAATTAATTGAATTAATTCCGAATCTAAAATTGCTTTTTTAGGAAATGTTGGATTGGATAAATCTACTGTAAAACCCAGTTCTTCAAACACTTTTGCGTGTCTTTCGAACATTGTGGTCAAGGGTTTAAAAACTTTGTCTTCTGCTCGTGTCAAAGCCTTTTTTTCGGCTCTTGCTTTATCAACAAAAGCGGTTTTTTTTCCGCTCAAGGCGAATAGTGTTCGCACCACTTTGGACCGCAAAACATTATGCAAATCGGCAAAAGCATCGATATTTAAAACTTTCAAATCTTGGAACAATCGCAACAATCCTAGGAACCCTTTATGGCGTTGTTTTTCATCGAAAGCAAAGAAAGAAATATTGGGAATTCCCTCAAAAAAGGGTTTGAAAAAGGGTCGGGAAACCACCGTGATATTTACATCAGGATACTGCTGAACAAAAGCCCGTAAAACAGGAACGGTCATAGCAACATCTCCCATTGCGGAAAGTCTGAAAACGGCGATATGATTGATTTTTTTTGACAATTAATTAATTGTATAAAAACCATTAAGAGATTAAGTGTCATCAAGTTTTACTTAATTTTCTTAATCTCTTAATGGTCTGAAAAAATAGTTAGTTACTTCTTATTTTGATACAAAACAGGATTCAAATCATCGTCGTTGTACATTTTCATTTGCTTGTACACTTTCATAAATTTATCTCCATTTTCGATATCAATAAGCAAATCTTCTATTGCAGTGGACAAATCGGTTCTTTGCTCTAATAAAATGTTCAATTTGGCTTGACATTTATCTCTGTGATCTTGAGTAGCTTCTTCACGAGTAGCTTCTTCTTGCATATGATAAATTTTTAACGCTAAAATTGATAATCTATCAAATGCCCAAGCTGGACTTTCTGAGTTGATTTTGGCATCATCTTTTACGACAACATGAGCATATTTTTGAAGAAAATAACCGTCGATATATTCTACCATATCGGTACGTTCTTGATTCGAAGCATCGATTCTTCTTTTCAAGGTCAGTGCCGCAACCGGGTCGATGTTGGGATCGCGAATGATATCCTCGAAATGCCATTGCACGGTATCAATCCAGTTTTTCAGGTATAATAAATGTTCGATTTTTTCCTTTGGAAAAGGATTGTTTATCGGTTGGTCCACATTATCAAATTGATGATAATCCTGGATACTTTGTTCGAAAACGGAATACGCTAATTTTGAAAACATATCTTTTATATTTTAAAAGACAAAGATACTTTTTTATACATTTATAGTTTGAAAAAACTTTCAAAGTTTAAGCATCTAAATTCTAAATCTACATCAAGCCATGCAAATTCATCATTTATCCGAAAACAACAGCGTCCTGAATCATTTTTTGGGCCAAATCAGGAACGTGAATGTCCACAACGACAGTATGCGTTTTCGAAGAAATATTGAACGTATTGGCGAAGTAATGGCTTATGAATTAAGTAAAAATTTACATTACAAAAACGTCGAAATCCAAACGCCGCTTGGCCTCAAGAAAACCACCGAAATTGCGGATCAATTGGTGTTGTGCTCGATTTTGAGAGCCGGTTTAACTTTACATCAAGGTTTTCTGAATTATTTTGACAGCGCCGAAAACGGATTTATTTCGGCTTATAGACATCATCCGAACAACGATGATTATTTCGATATTTTGGTGGAATACCAAGCTGTAGCCGACATCGAAAACAAAAACTTGTTGTTGCTTGACCCAATGCTGGCCACGGGACAATCCATTGTTGCCGTCTTCAACAAATTGATGGAAAAAGGAACTCCAAAAGAAATTCACGTGGCCGTAATCATTGCCGCGCCAGAAGGAATTGCCTATCTTGAGGAACATTTGCCAGATTCCTGCCATCTTTGGGTTGCCGCTTTGGACGAAAAATTGAACGAACATAAATACATCGTTCCGGGCTTGGGTGACGCTGGCGATTTGGCTTACGGAAATAAATTATAATTGCCGCTAAGTCTCTAAGTCACAAAGAAAAATCAAATTCAAAAGACTTCAAGTAATTATTTCTATGTAAATGTGTCAAAAACAGTAGTTTTAACTAAACTTTGAGTCTTTGCGGCTTTGTGGCAAAAACTATAATTGAGAGAAAAACGCAAACAAACTGCAAAGAATCAATACGCCCAAAACCATTTCCTGCTTCAATTGCAGCTGCTTAATTTCGATGTGGCTGGTTGCCATTATCGCCAAAGGCGCAAAGGTATACAGCAACAAATCATTGCTTTTGTTTGCCGAAACAACAAAAATCGCAATTCCAATGAAAAAAGAAGCGAGGATTTTCTTGAAAGAAGAATGCAACAACAAGGGTTTACTGGAAAGCGATGCAAACATCGATATCAAGAAAAACAAAGCTACGGTCAAATAAATGGAAAAAGCCCCATTTTGATAATTATTGGCAAAATAATCCAATTTGAAATTAACCGTCGCATGCGTTTTTACAAATTCAATGATGCTGGTGTCGAACATGATGGAAAAAACCGAAGCGATGGTTCCCACCGAAAAAAGGGCAATAAAAGGCAAAACCCAGTTCCTGTAATCTCTGGAAACGTGAAAAATAATGGAGATAAATACCAAAACGATGTACAAAATACTCCAAAAATGGAACAGGGAAGCCACAAAAATCCACAACGACGCATCAAATATTTTCTCTCTGGAAGCTTTTAAAGACTGCAACGAAATCAACCGACGTAATGCCAATAAAATAAAGAAGTTGGATAAAATCAAGTTCGAATTATCCAATGAAGATGGGAAAAACAGCAAAAATAAAAAATAGAAGAATATCGTGTAGCTACTGTCTTTGCTCAATCCATTTCGTTTGGCAACAAAATTTGTAATGAAAACGGAGCCCAGCAAAACAAGAAACAATCCGGATTTTTTTAAAATCGAAACAAGAGAATCTGTCCAAGTTAAATCTTGAATTTGATACAATAAAAAGAAAACCAGCATTAAAATTACAACCAAAATCAAATTTAATGGTGTAGATTTTTTAAAAACACTTGTTATCATAAGGATATTTTATATTTTTGCGACTGTAAATATAATACTTGTACAAAGATGAAAGCATTTTTTGAAGGAATTCAATGGTTATTTGAAACAATTTTTTTCGCACTCCACGATTTTTTAAGAGAATTAGAACTTACTCATTGGTTTGCTGCTAATCTTCTTAACTGGATTTTTATGGCTATTTGTGCTGTTGCCATCGTATATTGGTGCAAACAATTGAAAATCTACGACGAAAAAGGAGAGGAAAACCAAGATACTACCGCTCACTCTTTCTTGAAATAATATTTTAAAGAAAACCATATAAAATATTGGGAACTACTTCAAGTCGTTCCCAATATCTTTTCTAAAATACATCTTGTCAAAATGTAGCTTGTCTATGTTTTGGTAAGATTTTTTTATGGCCTCTTCGAAATTGTCTCCGTAGGATGTCACGGTCAAAACTCTTCCTCCATTAGAAACTACATTGCCGTTGTCCAATTTGGTTCCTGCGTGAAAAACAATGGAATCTTCAATGGTTTCCAATCCTGAAATTACTTTTCCTTTCTCGAAATCTTCTGGATAACCGCCAGAAACCACTACTACGGTTGTAGCACTTCTTTCGTCAATTTCTAGTTCGAATTCGTCGAGTTTTTCATTGGCCACGGCCAAAAACAATTCCACCAAATCCGATTTCATTCTTGGAACGACAACTTCCGTTTCTGGATCGCCCATTCTCACGTTGTATTCAATCACGATGGGTTCGTTTTTCACGTTGATCAATCCAATGAAAACAAATCCTTTGTATTCGATTCCGTCTTTTTGAAAACCTTCGATGGTTGGTTTAACGATGCGGGTTTCGATTTTTTCCATCAAAACAGCATCAACATAAGGAACTGGGGAAACTGCTCCCATTCCGCCAGTATTCAAACCGGTGTCGCCTTCGCCAATGCGTTTGTAGTCTTTGGCAGTTGGCAATATTTTATAGCTTTTTCCGTCGGTCAATACGAAACAGCTCAATTCAATTCCATCCAAAAATTCTTCGATTACCACTTTGGAACTGGCATCACCAAATTTTTGACCCACCAACATATTTCTCAATTCCGTTTTGGCTTCTTCCAAATCGTGAATAATCAAAACTCCTTTTCCTGCTGCCAATCCATCCGCTTTCAAAACATAAGGCAGTTGCAAAGTTTCCAAGAAATCGCATCCTTTTTCCACTGTTTCAGCCGTGAAACTATCGTAAGCCGCTGTTGGAATGTTGTGTTTCATCAAAAATTCTTTGGCAAACTCTTTACTTCCTTCCAAAGTAGCGCCTAATTTTGAAGGTCCGATAACTGGAATATCTTTTAAATCGTTGTCATTTTTGAAAAAGTCGAAAATCCCTTTTACTAATGGATCTTCGGGACCCACGACTACTAATTCAATATTTTCTTGAATTACTAATGCTTTTACAGCATCAAAATCGGTAGCGCTGATGGCAACGTTTTTTGCAATTTGAGCAGTCCCTGCATTTCCCGGTGCCACAAAAAGTGTGTCGCAAAGCGGACTTTGAACCATTTTCCAAGCAAAAGCGTGTTCTCTTCCTCCAGATCCTAGTAATAAAATATTCATATCGTTGTGTTATAAAAGTTGTGGTGCAAAAATAATTGCTTTTAAACGTAAAAAATAATTAATTCTTAAAAAGTTGTTGGTTGATGACTATTAGTTATTCGTAAATATTATTTTTGGTAAAATGTTTTCGTGAAATGTTTCCAATTTTTGAATCTTCAATTGTTGATTACCATTAAAAACTGAAAATTATGGAAAAACTAAAAAACATACATCCGGGCGAAATTTTGCTAGAGGAATTTCTCATTCCTTTGGAAATAACCTCTTACCGTTTGTGCAAGGACTTGAAAATTCCTCAAACCAGAATTTCTGAAATTATCAAGGGAAACCGAAGAATAACTGCCGATACCGCTTTGCGATTAAGTCACTATTTTGGAAATTCCGCCAAATTTTGGCTAGGCCTTCAAGATGATTTTGACATTGAAGAAGAAACAGAAAACAAAAAACAAGAACTGGAATCCATCAAACGATTTAATGTTCAAAAAGTAGCCTAAATGCTTCCACTTTTCGATTTTTCGCTCCGAGTAAATGGTTTCCCGATGAAGGAAGCCAAAGCCGACTTGCAAAAAATCCAAGCTATTCCAGAACAAGAATTCGAAGCTTTTATCGAAAATAAAAAACAAGAAATTGTTGATTATCATTTAAAAAACAATTCTTCCTATCAAAAATTGGTTGGCAAATCTACTTTCAAAAACTGGAGCGATTTGCCTATAATGACCAAGGCAGCCTTTCAAAAACCTTTGATTGAAAGACTATCCACTGGGTTTTCTACAAAAAATGTTTACGTCAATAAAACCTCTGGTTCCAGTGGCGATCCGTTTATTTTTGCCAAAGACAAATTTTCGCACGCCTTGACTTGGGCTGTAATTTTTGACCGTTTTGGCTGGCACGGAATTAATTTTAATTCATCTTATCAGGCTCGTTTTTATGGAATTCCATTGGATTTTATTGGTAACCAAAAAGAACGTTTCAAGGATTTTCTGGGCAACCGTTTTCGATTTTCAATTTTCGATTTGTCGGATGTAATTCTAGAAGGGTTTTTGAAAAAATTCGAAACAAAAAAGTTTGATTACATCAACGGTTACACCAGTTCAATTGTTATGTTTGCCAAATTTTTGCAACAGAAAAACATTGTTTTGGCAACCATTTGCCCAACTTTAAAAGTCTGTGTCGTTACTTCCGAAATGCTTTTTGATGAAGACAAAATCCTGCTCGAAAAACAATTTGGGGTTCCAGTTGTCAATGAATACGGCGCTTCGGAATTGGATTTGATTGCTTTTCAAAATCCCAATGGCGAATGGCAGGTGAATTCCGAAACACTTTTAGTGGAAATTTTGGACGAGAACAATACTGTTTTGCCTTATGGAAAAGAAGGCCGTATTGTAGTGACTTCTTTGTACAACAAAGCGCATCCGTTTATTCGATACGACATTGGCGACATCGGGATTTTGGACGAAAAAAGTACCGCAAAAAAACCAATTTTAAAAAAATTAATCGGTCGAACCAATGATATTGCCACTTTACCCAGCGGAAAAAAATCGCCTGGATTGACTTTTTATTACGTAACCAAAAGCATCATCGAAGACGATGGCAACGTAAAAGAATTTGTCGTCAAACAAAC
>JAGNPF010000073.1 GCA_017989775.1 Flavobacterium sp. | reverse complement strand
CGGAGCATTCAAAATCCACAACAAGCCCAAGGTGGCCATGATGGCTATCAATACCAGTTGTATTGGTGTGAACGGATTTCTTTTGTCGGTATCTGCCGCTTGTACTTTTGCCTTGCTTTCAGCACTTGGTTTTAAACCAATGTCTCCAAAAATGTTTTGGGATAACCAAAATTGCAACATTCCGAAGAACATAAAAATTCCAGCCAGTCCAAAACCGTAACTCCAGCCCACTTTTTCGCCCAAATAACCGCAAAGCAATATCCCGAAGAAAGCACCTGCATTGACGCCCATGTAAAATAGGGTATAGGCTCCGTCTTTTTTCTCGGGACGGTCTTTGTACATTTCGGAAATGATGGAAGTCATGTTGGGTTTGAAAAAGCCATTGCCGAAAACCAACAATACCAATCCCAAATAAATGGAGAATTCTGTTTCAACCGCCATCGAGGCGTGCCCCAAAGTCATCAAGACGGCTCCAACGACAACTGCCCAACGAAAACCAATGATTTTATCGGCAAAATAACCGCCCAACATCGTGGACAAATAAACCAGTCCGACGTAAGAACCAAATAGGGAGGAGGCATTTTCGCGGCTCCATTCCCAACCTCCGTCCATGGCCGAAGCGGTCAAGAACAAGATGAGCAGGGAGCGCATTCCGTAGAAGGAGAATCGTTCCCACATTTCGGTAAAAAACAGTACAAATAATCCGGCGGGATGCCCTAAAACGGGGTTCTTGAAAAATTGGTCGGTGGTGTTTTGAGTCATATAATTTTATTTTACTTCCTGCATTAATTTTTTTACCAAAGGCGAAATCAATATCAATAACAATCCTGCAATCAGGGCGTAGATGGCCAGTTGTTTGTATCCATCGGCATAGACAACCAATTTCTCTAAATTAGTCGAATTTTCAGATGCTCCGGCGATATTGGCTCCCAATAATCCAGCGAAATATTGTCCGTAGGCGCTGGCCAGAAACCACATTCCCATAATAACGGCCTGTAGCTTTTGTGGCGATAATTTGGTCATCACCGACATTCCAATTGGTGACAAACACAATTCTCCAAAAGTGATGACAAACCAACCTAAAGTGAATAAGTTTAACGAGGTTTTGCCATCGGGACTTGCAAAGAATTTAGTGTAATAGAATATCCAAAAACCAGCACCCAGCAGCAAAAATCCCAACCCAAACTTAACAACCGTGTTGGGTTCGATTTTCTTTTTTGCCATCCAAATCCATAAAATTCCGAGCAATCCAGCAAAGATAATCACGAACAACGCTCCTGAAGAATTGTTCACTCCATTGGGATCGACTTCAATACCCAGAAGTTTGTTCTGCAAATTATTAGCGGCAAACAAACTCAAGGATCCTCCGCTTTGCTCATAAAATGCCCAAAAGAAAATGGAGAAAAGGATGAATACCAATGCCGCCAATAGCTTTTTGACCTGTACTGCCGAAAGATTTCGCATTTCATAAAACAAGTACAAGATGGAAGCCGGGCCAATTATCATCATAAAATAATCAGTGTAAATCGTATTGGCAACCATTAAAATGATTATCGGGATTAGTATCAACGAACCAATATAGGTCAAGACTTCATATACTTTTCGTTTGGATTTTTCGAGATCGACCAATGGTGACAATCCAATCTCTCCCAAGCTTTTTTGAGTTTGTGTAAACGTCAGTATGCTTATGAACATCAGTACTGCAGAAAATCCAAAAGCATAATTCCAACGAAGGTTTTCCGGAACAAAACCGGCCCAAAGATTCCCGTTGGCAACCGCAATGCAAACATATCCTCCCAACAAAGCTCCAAGATTGATTCCGGCGTAGAAAAGCGAAAAACCGGCGTCTCTTCTAGCATCGCCATCTTTATACAATTGTCCGACCATGGAAGAAATGTTGGGCTTAAAAAAACCTGTTCCAACTATGGAAAAACCAATTCCGGTGAAAAACAACTCTTTTGGACTGACCGCCAAAATCACGCTTCCGATGATCATTAAAATTCCTCCCCAAAAAAGTGATTTTCTCAATCCCAGGATTTTGTCGGCAAATAATCCTCCAATAAATGTAAAGGCATATACCCAGGCTTGGGTCGCACCGTATTGCAAATTGGCCGTGGTTTCGTCCATGTTCAGTTGGCTTACCATAAAAACAGCCAGCATTCCCCGCATTCCGTAAAAACTGAAACGTTCCCACATTTCGCTGAAAAACAAATACCACAATTGCTTGGGATACTTGCCTTTGAAGTTTTGTATTTGCTCGATAGTCAAGTTTTCACTCATAAATGGGTTGATTAAAAAACAAACCTACAAAATGCTTTGTAGGTTTGAAAGGTATAAAAATATTTTATCAATAGGATTATCTATTTTCGACTTCTAAATCAACGCCTTCCACATGGTCATTGTGCATGCGTTTTTCCAACCAAGAACTTAGCACAAACAATATGGCAGCGGCAACACCGGACATGATGATGAACAACACAAAAAACTCGTAAAGATTGGTGATTTGGAAACCTAGGAATTGCGTGGCACCACCTGTTCCATCTTCTCCTCCCGGAATCAAGGCGCTTAATGTTCCTGCAAATTTATTGGCGGCAGCATTGGCCAAAAACCAGGTTCCCATCATTAGCGAAGACAAACGCAAAGGAGCCAATTTTGAAACCATCGACAATCCGATTGGTGACAAGCACAATTCTCCCATTGTATGGATGATGTACAATCCAATAAGCCACCACATGGAAACTTTTTCGTCAATGCCCAATCCTTTTACGGCAATGGCAATAACTACATAGCCTAAAGCAACTAAGCCCAAACCAATGGCCATCTTTTTGGGTGAGGATGGTTCCAATTTTCTCATGTACAAGAATCCCCAAATGATGGAAAATATTGGTGCCAACGAAATAACTGCCAATGGATTGACCGATTGGAAATAAGAGGCTGGCATTTCCCAGCCAAAAAGAGTTCTTTCTGTTTGTCTGTCGGCAAACAATGTTAATGATGCCCCGGCTTGTTCGAATGCTCCCCAGAAGAAGATGACGAAAAAGGCAAGAATAAAGATTACCGTAATTCTTTGGGTTTCTATTTTGCTTAAACTTTTGTCACTGAATATTAGAATTGGCATGGCTACCATGGCACCATAAATAAAATAACTAATGATGTCAACATCGCTCTTGAACATTTGCTTGAAGTTCAACATGAAAAAGATGATGGCAATGGAACCAATTATCATTCCGATACTTTTTGCATCCAGTTTTTTGATTGGCAAACCAATCTCTTTTCCTTCTTCGGAAACAAGGTATTTTTTTTGGCCCAATACAAAAGCAACCAAGCCAATCAACATTCCAATTCCGGCTGCCAGGAATCCCCATTTGAAATCCATTGAACCACAAACGAGTGGTGAAAAGAAAGCGCCAAGGTTGATTCCCATATAGAAAATGGTAAATGCACTGTCGATTCTTCTGTCATTGGCGGGATAAAGTTGTCCAACCATTGTGGAAATATTGGGTTTAAAGAAACCATTACCAATGATTATTGCCGTTAGTCCCATCCACATTACCGTGACACCACCGTTGACTCCAAGCGATGCGCTAAAAAACATGCAGAATTGTCCAATTGCCATTAACAGTCCTCCAATGATGATGCTTCGTCTGTTTCCCAAGAATTTATCACATAAATAACCTCCCAACAAGGGCGTTAAATAAACCAATCCCGTATAGCTACCATATATTTGGGAGGCATCGGCATCTTTCATCAACAATATTTTGGTCATGAACAGAATAAAGATTGCCCTCATTCCATAATAACTGAATCGTTCCCACATTTCTGTGAAGAATAAGAAATACAATCCTTTAGGATGTCCTGTTTTTACTTGAGTTTCACTCATTTTATTAATTTTGGTTAATGATTATGTTGTGTATTTTCTTATAAAAATTGATATTGCATAAGAAGTGTCAATTTTAGTGAAAAATTTACAATTATTTCACTTTTTGACTGTTAAATGTTAAAAATATGTTAGGTAATGGATTTCAGAATAGCTAATCCTGCTGAAAATAAAAAAGTTAAAAAACCGCTATTCGAAAATTGGGAAGCTTTTTAACTTTTATTTGCATTGTTGGTGTCGTTTTCAGGACAAAAAGGGCAAAAAAAATCCCGATTGCTCGGGATTTTCATTTATCTGATATTGTTGTTTTGAATCAAGTCAATATACAAATTGATGGAATCTTTCAATTCTTTTCGTGGAGTGATAAAATCCAGGAAACCGTGTTCCAGAACAAATTCGGCAGTTTGAAAGCCTTCTGGCAAATCTTTTCCGGTGGTGTCTTTCACTACTCGAGGTCCTGCAAATCCAATCAAGGCTCCGGGTTCCGAAATGTTGATGTCGCCCAACATGGCATAAGAAGCGGTTGTTCCTCCTGTTGTGGGATCGGTACACAAGGAAATGTACGGAATTTTTGCTTCGGCCAATTGTGCCAGTTTTACCGAGGTTTTGGCCAATTGCATCAACGAATAGGCGGCTTCCATCATTCTGGCACCACCTGATTTCGAAATCATTACAAATGGAACATTGTTTTTGATGGAATAATCGATTCCGCGAACAATTTTTTCGCCCACAACTGCTCCCATAGATCCTCCGATAAAGGCAAAATCCATACAACAAACCACCAATTCTTTTCCTTTTGATTTTCCAACGCCCGTACGAACCGCATCTTTCAACTTGGTTTTTGCCATTACGTCTTTCAAACGATCGGAATATTTTTTGGTATCAACAAAATGCAAAGGGTCTTTGGAAGACATTTTTGCATCCAGTTCAACGAATTCATTGTTGTCAAACAATATTTCAAAATATTCGGCACTGCCAATTCTCACATGAAAACCGTCTTCGGGGCTAACCCAAAGATTTCGTGCCAACTCATCGGCATCAATAATTTTTCCTGTGGGTGATTTGTACCAAAGTCCTTTTGGAACATCCATTTTGTCTTCGGTAGCCGTAGTAATTCCTTTCGTCGTTCTTTTAAACCAAGCCATGTTTTGTATTTTAGATTTACGAAATGAGATATACGATTTACTTCATAATTCGTAAATCGTATATCATAAATCGTATATTATAAAGTATTCACGTTGTTCAAATCAGCAAATGCTTGTTCCAATCTGGCGTTGAAAGTAACTTCTCCTTCACGCAACCATTTTCTTGGATCGTAGTATTTTTTGTTTGGAGCGTCAGGACCGGTTGGGTTTCCGATTTGAGTTCTCAAATAGTCGATGTTGTTTACCATTGAGTCGCGAATACCTTCCGTGAAAGCAAATTGCAAGTCGGTGTCGATATTCATTTTGATTACACCGTAGCTAATTCCTTCCCTGATTTCTTCCAATGTGGAACCTGAACCACCGTGGAAAACGAAATCAACTGGGTTTGGTCCAGTTTGGAATTTGTTTTGAACGTAATCTTGGGAGTTTTTCAAGATTTTTGGAGTCAATTTCACGTTTCCTGGTTTGTAAACCCCGTGAACGTTTCCAAAAGAAGCAGCGATGGTAAAACGTGGACTTACTTTTGATAATTCTTCGTAAGCATAAGATACTTCAGAAGGTTGTGTGTATAATTTTGAGCTGTCAACGTCAGAGTTGTCCACGCCATCTTCTTCACCACCAGTGATTCCCAGTTCGATTTCCAATGTCATTCCCATTTTGCTCATTCTGGTCAAATATCCTTTACAGATTTCGATGTTTTCTTCGATTGGCTCTTCGGACAAGTCAATCATGTGGGAAGAGAACAATGGTTTTCCTGTTTCGGCAAAATGTTTTTCGGAAGCATCCAACAATCCGTCGATCCAAGGCAATAATTTTTTGGCACAGTGGTCAGTGTGTAAAATTACGGTTGCACCGTAAGCTTCTGCCAAAGTGTGTATGTGTTTTGCACCGGCAATACCACCAGCAATAGCCGCTTTTTCGCCAGCATTGGAAAGTCCTTTTCCAGCATTGAATTGTGCTCCACCATTAGAAAATTGAATGATAACTGGAGCGTTGAGTTTTGCCGCAGTTTCAAGAACACCGTTTATCGTGTTTGACCCCGTTACGTTAACTGCTGGAAGTGCAAAACCTTTTTCTTTTGCATATTTGAAAATTTCTTGAACTTGGTCTCCTGTAGCTACTCCTGGTTTTATGTTGTGTGCCATCGTAATTAATTTAGGTTATTATTTATTTAGTTAAATTTTTAGACTGCAAAAATAGGAATTAATTAGCACTTAAAATGGATAATTTATGCCAAAATTAAAAACAGAATGAGCGAAATCGTAATCGTAAAACCATCTTTTACCAATTTCATTGGCTGGATTGTAAGTTTTAAACCCTAAATCAAATCGGACCACGAAAAAACTCAAATCGTAACGCAAACCAAAGCCGGTTCCGAGGGCCAATTCTTTTAAATCCTCGGGGCCGTTGAACTTTGCTTTTTCAGAAGTTACATTGTCGAGTACGTTCCAAATGTTGCCTGCATCGGCAAAAATGGCCCCTTTTACGCTACCCAATATCCTGAATCGAAATTCGGCACTCAAGGCAATTTTCATGTTCGCTTCGTTGTAGTCGTTTACCGCACCGCTGCTTCCGGGACCTAAACGATAGGGTTGCCACGCCCTGTTGTCGTTCGAACCTCCGGCAAAATAACTTCGCGAAAAGGGGATGCTTTTTGAATTTCCGTAAGGAATGGCAATGCCGAAAAAGCTTCTGAAAGCAATCACTTTTTCTTTGGACAAATCCCAATACTTTATATAATCAAATTCCGTTTTGATGTATTCTGAATATTCCAGATTGAAAATTTCATAATTGCCGTTTTGATTTTTTGGCAAGTTGGCAGCGTTTGATATCAAGGACAAGGCGGAACCGGCAGATTCAATTTTTGTCCTGAACAAATAAAAATTGTTGTCCAACAATTCTGTCTTGGTGGTTTTCGAATAAGAGAAACTGGTTGACATAATAAAATTGTTTTCCGTAAGCCTGATTCTTCGTTCCTCGATGTTGTCCACGTCTTGGTATTCTTGGTCTTGAGGCGTCAAGACCGTGTTGTTGGACAAAACGGCATTGGTGAATCCCGTTGTTCCTTCTTCAATGGTTAAATTTCCATAGTCGTCAATCCA
>JAGNPF010000072.1 GCA_017989775.1 Flavobacterium sp. | reverse complement strand
CATTTTAAAAAATTAACTAATATTTTATCTATTATTATATAGACCTAAATTAAATGATTGGATTTACATCCTAAAGTTATTTTATAATATTTTTGCTAATTTATACAATTTCTTACAAAAAATAATGATTCTAACTCTGAAACTTTATTCCAAAAAAACTTCGAATTCCTTCGAAGCTTTCTCAATTATAACGTCATTTTAATTAATTCTTTTTCTAGCCTGTCGAAGTTTTCCTCTTTTTTGTCCACCACGAAAGGTTTTAGTTTGTTGCATTCTTCGGCAGTTTCGAACAGCATTTTAAACACCAATTTCGTTTTGTCCGTGGCGATTGTTTCGAATGTGGCCACTACTTGAAAAAGTGGTTTTGAATGGCGTTTCCAAGCGATAATCGATGGTTCCTCTATTTTTATGAACTCACATTCATTGGCATAATTTCCTTTGTCGGGACCGTGCATGACAAAACTCCATTTGCCGCCAACGCGAAAGTCAAATTCGTTGAAGGTATTGGTAAACCCTGCGGGACCCCACCAATTTTTCAGGTGATTTGGGTCAGACCAAGCTCGATAAACAAGTTCTCTTGGATGGTTGAAAACTCTCGAACTCACTATTTCGCAGTCTGGAGTTGTTTTTAAAATTTCGGTTGTCATTTGTCAATTGTTTTGATGGTTTGGCCAATTTACAAATATCGAATTCAGAAACGAAATATTGTCTCCCCAAAAAAAAATCAAATTTCTTCGAAACATTATTCCAGTTGTCTGTTTTTAAAGGATTTTAAAACACTCCAGAATATTACTACTCCAATAATCAATTGCAAGAATCTAAAAATGATTGTTGCCATAGTGATTTCATTCAACTCGTAAACCATAGTGTCCTTGGTTATAATTAAATTCTCGGAACGAGAATTATAGGCTGAAATGTAAAAAAAATAAAATAGCAATAAACCAATAAAGATTAAAATTAGATTCGGGAAATCACTATTAAACCTAAGCTTGATTTGTCTGAAGAGAGTCATGGTAAACGTGATAATCATCCAGAAATAAAACAACATTCCATTATTTGACATTTCCATATAAGAAATTTGATAAGCCAATTCATTTAGTGGAGCCACATAGCCATAAAAGAAAACAAATATTGTCAAAAAAGCAATCGACAATAGCAGATATCTAATTTCAACAATAATTGATTGATCCATATATTTTGAACAATTCTAAATTTTATATGGCTAATTTATCAAATTATTTTTTAGAATTTCAACAATTGAAATCACGAAACTTCAGTCCACAAAAAAAGCCTTGAATTTCTTCAAGGCTTCAAATTTTTGGGTGGCTGACCGGGTTCGAACCGGCGACCCGCGGCACCACAAACCGCTACTCTAACCAGCTGAGCTACAACCACCATTTTTGCTTAGCGGTTGCAAATATAGAACAAATGTTTGCTTCTGCAAAGGAATTATAAAAAAAATTATATCAAATCTCCTAAGCTGTTGACAGCCAAATATCTTTCTACCGTAAAACCTTCGGCATAATCCACGCCAATCAATCTTCCCAGGTCTTGGGCGCGGTAATTAAGGCTGTCCAGGAAGTTTTTTGAGGCAATTGGAGTTTCCGGTTCATCTGAATTTGGATTGTAAAACTGGGAACTGTAAGCCAAAATAGCCTCGATTCTTTGCTCGTTGTAACCCGAAATATCCACCACGAAATCGGGCGTGATGTTTTTCCATTGAATGTAATGGTACACCAATTTGGGTCGCCAAGGAGCTTGATTTTCGCCCTTGTGTTCTGTTTCGATTTTTATCAAGCCCGAAAGAAAACAAGCATCGGAAACCAATTTGCTTCCTTTGCCGTGATCGATATGACGGTCGTCGATGGCGTTGCAAATCACAATTTCGGGACGGTATTTGCGAATCATTTCGATGATTTTCAATTGGTGTGCTTCGTCATTCACGAAAAAACCGTCGCGCATGTCCAAATTCTCCCGAGCCGTAACGCCCAAGATCTTGGCTGCTGCAGCGGCTTCTTGATTCCTGATTTCGACCGAACCGCGAGTTCCGAGTTCGCCACGGGTCAAATCGATGATTCCCACTTTTTTTCCCAAGGCTATTTCCTTGGCCAAGGTTCCTCCGCAACCCAATTCCACATCGTCTGGATGTGCACCGAATGCCAATATGTCTAATTTCATGTTTTTTTGTTTAAGTTTTTTTCAATGGCAACAACAATTTCAATTTCAAAACAATGAAAAATCTAAAATCGTTAATCTACAGTCTAAAATCTGCAATCTAATATTTTCTTCATCGTCGCCGATTTGTTGCAGCTTTCCTCCCACTCTTTTTCGGGAACGCTGTCTTTGGTGATGCCGCAACCCATGAATAAATGTGCTTGAGCAACCTCAATTTCCATACAGCGCAAATTTACGAACAAATCCGTTTGGTCTCCGATATTTAATTCTCCCAGAAAACCGGTGTAAAAAGTGCGGTCGTAATGTTCGTTTTCCAAAATAAAAACCTTTGATTTGTCTTTTGGCAAGCCACAAACCGCAGGCGTTGGATGCAATAACTGCACTACTTCACGCAGGCTGGAACTCGCATTCAGGCTGCCCGAAATATCCGTTTTGATGTGCCAGATGCTTCCCGCTTTCAGGCTGTAAGGCATTGAAACCATTACTTCGGAAGCGACATTTTTCAACTTTTCCACGATATAATCGGTGACGAATTGTTGTTCTTCCTGTTCTTTTTTTGGCCAAACCACTTCGTTGAAACCATTGTCTTTTTGTGTTCCCGCCAAAGCAATCGTCTGGAACTTCCCGCCGTTTGCTTTCAACAACTGTTCCGGTGTTGCTCCCAGCCAAGTCCCAATTTTCGGATGGTAAAAGCAATAGACAAAAGTGGTTGGATACAATTGTCCCAAGTTTTCGAAAGTGGCAATCAAGTCAAAATCAATCAATTCCCGGGTTTCTTTTCTGGACAAAACCACTTTTTTGAATTTATTGTTTTCAATGGCTTGAATCCCTTTGACCACCAAGTTTTCGAAATCATTTTTAACGGATTCATTTGGCGATACAAATTCATTGTCGAAAACCGAGATTTCCTTTTTCTTGAAATCGGCACTAATTCTTTCGGACTGGTTTTCGGGAATCAATACCGTTTTGTTTCCGTCAAAAGAGGCAAAAACAAAGCCTTTTTCGGTAAAATCGATTGCTTCAAACAAGTTGTCGTTTTGCTGAAAAAGTCCCGTGATCGAGTTGCAATTGGGTTTGCAATAAAGTACAAAAGGAAGTTTTTGACCCAATTGTCGGGCGGCTTTTGCTAAAATTTGTTCCATTTTTATTCTTTGCTTTTTCGTTTTGGCAAAACCATCGTGGTCAATTTGCAAAGCGAAATTAGGGACTTCTTTTCGTCGGTAATTCTAATTTCCCACAAGTGGATGCTGCTTCCTTTGTGGATAATTTCGGCCGTGGCCGAGACGATTCCGTTGCGTTTTGCCTTGACATGATTGGCCGAAATTTCGATTCCTCGGACTTCGCTGTGTTCTGGATTCACGAACAAAAAAGAAGCTGCACTGCCCACGCTTTCGGCCAAAGCCACCGAAGCACCACCGTGGAGTAATCCCATGGGTTGGTGTACCGAAGGATTTACGGGCATTGTTGCCGTCAAATAATCCGGACCGGCATCGACATATTCAATATTCAGGGTTTGCATCAGGGTATTTTTCGAAATTTCATTGCAATATTGAAGGATTTTTTCTTTGTCGAAAGTCATGTGTTTTGTTTTAAAAATGTAAATTTATGGAAAAGATGGTGAAACAATTGGTATCAAAAATTCAAAATTAACAATCGCTCTTGATACATACTAGTTTTTTCCTATTTTTACAAAAAATATAACAAATGCGTCAGCTTACTTTTCTGTTTTTTATTGGAATCCTCATTACTGTCAGCTCCTGTCGAACCGATTTTGAAACCGTGCCAAGCTCCGGAGATTTGGCTTTTTCGAGAGACACCATTTATTTGGACACCGTTTTTACGAACATTGGTTCCAGTACTTATACATTAAAGGTATATAATCGCGGCAAAAAGGACATCAACATTCCGCGCATCCAATTGGGCAAGGGCCTGAATTCCAAATACCGAATGACGGTGGACGGAATGCAGGGCAATCAAGGAAAAGTATTTGAAAACGTGACGCTTTTGGCCAAAGACAGTTTGTATATTTTTGTGGAAACCACGGCCAATATTGTCGATGCCAACCCGACCGATTTTCTGTACACCGACCAGATTTTGTTTGACGGCGGAACCAATCTCCAAAAAGTGGAATTGGTGACACTGATTCAGGATGCGGTTTTTCTGTATCCCAAAAAATTTGCCGATGGCACCACCGAAACGCTTCCCATTGGAGATGAAGCAATTTACGGCTTCTTTTTGGACGAGAACGACCCCATCAACGGCAACGAACTCCATTTTACCAAAAACAAACCCTACGTCATCTATGGTTATGCCGCAGTTCCCTCGGGAAAAACCGCTGTTTTTGATGCGGGAACACGGGTTCATTTTCACGCCAATTCAGGACTTATCGTGGCTTCCAATGCTTCCGTGAATGTTAATGGGGCAACATCTACAACCGACAAACTCGAAAATGAAGTGATTTTTGAAGGCGATCGATTGGAACCCGATTTCTCCGATGTTCCGGGACAATGGGGAACGATTTGGCTTACCGATGGCAGCACCAACCACAAATTCAATCACTTGACCATCAAAAATGCAACCATCGGATTATTGATTCAAAACAACAACGGGACAACCGTTTCGATTAAAAATACCCAAATTTACGACTCTTCCAATTATGGAATTTTGGCCCAAACCGCCAAGATCAACGGGGAAAATTTGGTCATCAACAGCGCTGGATTGGCCGGATTGGCTTGTACTTATGGCGGGGATTATAAATTTACCCATTGCACCTTCAACAACAATTGGAACAGTTCCAGTCAAGTGGCCCTTTTGGTAAACAATTATTATATTGGAGCCACTCCCGAAGTTAAAGATTTGACAGCCGCCACCTTCAACAATTGCATTATTTATGGTTCCTATTCCAATGAAATGATTTTGAACAAAAAGACCGGGGCAACTTTCGACTATCAATTCAACAATTGTTTGATTAAGTTCAACAACACCTCCAATCAATACACCAATCATCCTGAATACCAATTCAACAGTGACCCTGCCCATTACAACGGCATCATCCAAAACAAAGATCCAAAGTTCTTGAAGATAGCCGAAAACAAACTCAATATCGACGAAACTTCTGCGGCTTTTGCCAAAGGAAATACTAGTTATTTAGTTCCGTTGGACATTTTGGGAAACACCCGAACTTTGCCTCCCGATTTGGGCGCTTATCAAAACAAACCTTTTCAGAAATAAATGTCGTTAATTTAACATTGATTCCTTTAATTATCCTTTGTCTTTTAAGTAATTTTGTTACTCCAAGATTTATGGAATTAACCCTAAATAAAATTACTTCATGAAACTAAAACTACTTTTTTTTACGTTCTTAATTTCACTTTATTCTTTTGCCCAAATCCCCGCAGGCTATTACAATACCGCAACTGGAACTGGTTATGTTTTAAAAACACAATTATACAACATCATTGCTCCTCACACCGAGATATCCTATACTCCGGGTTTGTGGGATTTATACTACACTTCTGACGTTAGACCCGACGGAAAAGTTTAGGATATTTATTCCAACTGCAATTTTATTTTTGGAAGATTTGACGTGACTGGAGGCAATCAAGACGACGGTACTGGAGGAACGGTGGAATGTCAAAAATACAACCGGGAACATACGTTTCCAAAAAGTTGGTTTGCAAGTGCAACTCCAATGTATTCGGATGCTTTTCATGTAATGCCGACCGACAAGAAAGACAACAGCATGAGAGGCAACATGCCTTATGGAAAAGTGGGAACCAGCACATTTACGACATCAAATGGCTCCAAAATTGGTAATTGCATCGCTCCAAACACACCCGCTTCCCTTACGGTTTTTGAGCCAGCCGACGAATACAAAGGCGATATTGCCCGTAATTATTTTTATATGGCAACCTGCTATCAGAATTTGATTGGCAGTTGGCAAAATATCGATTCAAAAGGAGCAAAAGTATTGGATGGTTCCAGTGATAAAGTTTACCAACAATGGTATTTGGACTTGATGTATGCTTGGCATATTGCGGATCCCGTAAGCACAAAAGAGACCAATAGAAACAATGCCGTTTATGCCGTTCAAGGCAATAGAAATCCGTATATAAATCATCCCGAATGGGTTCAAACCGTTTGGAGTGCAGATTTGAGCAACAAGACTTTCGAGAATTTTTTTGCAACTATTTCAGTTTATCCCAATCCATCCCAATTCAATAAAATAAATATTGAAACAGAGAGTGAACTTGACGAAATTCAATTAATCAATCTCAATGGACAAATATTACAAAAAATTAGCCATCCAAAAGCAAACCAAAAAATCTATACCTTGGACAATCTGAAGCAAGTCACTTATTTCCTCAAACTGAATTCGTCCAACAAATCGACAACCAAGAAAATTATCATCAACTAATTTCAAAGCGTCTCGATAAAAATCGGGACGCTTTTTTTTTTAATCTTAATTGACTAAATTTGCAGCCAAAACAACATTAACTTCACTATCCTAATGATTCATTTCTTTGAAAACCAAAGCAAAACGGTATATGCAGTTCAAACGCAAGACCTCCTTTCGGCTCAAGACATTTCAAAACTCAACTGGCTTTTTGCCGACGCACATAAAATAGAAAAATCCGTTTTGGCGGATTTTTTTGTTGGTCCTCGCGCCACAATGGTTACGCCATGGAGTACTAACGCCGTGGAGATCACCCAAAATATGGGGATTTCCGGAATCATTCGAATTGAAGAATTCCACAAAGCTACCGACGAAACTTTTGATTTCGACCCGATGCTTTCGCAAAAATATACCGAATTGAATCAAGACATTTTCACGATTCACATTCAACCAGAAGCCATTCTAAACATTGAAGATATCGCCGCCTACAACCAATCGGAAGGATTGTCGTTGAGCGTGGAAGAAGTGGAATACTTGGACAATTTGGCCACCAAA
>JAGNPF010000071.1 GCA_017989775.1 Flavobacterium sp. | reverse complement strand
AATAGGCTTTACAGGCATCATCGTTGGGTAATTCTTTTACTAAATTGAGGATATTTTGACCTTTAAATTCTTCCATAATACAGTATTTACAAGTTCTAAAATACGGAATTTAAATTAATAACTCAATCAAATTTTATTATTTTGTCAGTAAATTTTTTAGTGCCAAAAATGTAATCAATATGATAAGTTCTAATTGATTTTTTTTGAAAATGTAAAGTTGGTATTGTTTCTTTACCTTGAAGTTCCCCAGTAAATTTGTGATAAAAACTTTCGATACCAAGTTCTTTAAATTCATTTACTACATCAGAATGATTCCACCATCTGTCCCATTCGTCCCAAATTGTATTGCTATTAAAGTCTCCAGCAATAATTGACTCATTTAATTTGTCTTTATTGATCTGTAAATATTTCCATAGTTGACCTATATAACCAAAATTAGGGGAATTATTTCTGTGTGTCCAAACAGCCAATAAGTTGAATTCCGCATTTATTCTACAAGGCAAAAAATGTTTAACCGAATGGTTTTTGAATTGATTAGACCAATCTAATTTTTCCAATTTAATCTCAGGTTTTGCAAAAATCGCAAGTCCTTTATTTTTGTTATCTCCAATCCAAATATGATTTTCAGCCCATTCTTGATATTTCTTGTCTTTTGATTCTGCTGGGTTTTCACATTCTTGAATAATATATATGTCGGCATTTAAGTCTGTAATATTTTCAAACTTTTTTCTAAATGCTCCGTTACAATTCCAAGTTATTATTTTCAATTTCCTCGTTTTGTTTTACGATGATTACAATCATTTACTTGCCGTAGTTTAATTTCAAATTTAGGGAATTATTTACAAATGCAGAGAAATTATTTTGAATTAGAATTACATCTTCAAATAAAATTCCTTTGTCAATTCAATATATTTTGGAGTATAAATATGTCGTGCAGTTTCGATGATTAGTTTATCGATGAGGAAATTGGGTGTTTCATTTCGGCTAAAAGCCAAAAGACTGCGTTTGGTTTCGGAGGTTGGAGTTCCTTTTACGCGGGTAATTTTTAGGGGATACAATTCGTATTCTTCGGCAAGAGCGAGGAAGTTTTCTTCTTCCTTGAAAGGAATGATGACGGAGAAGATTCCGTTTTCGGAAAGCAACAAAGCTGCTGCTTCTATCAAATCTTCAAAAGGCATTGCATCTTGAAAACGCGCCAAGTCTCGTTGTTCGTTGCTAGATTTGTAATCTTCGCTGTAAAAAGGAGGGTTGGAAACAATTAAATCGTACTCGTCTTCGGGGTCTTCGACAAATTCGTCCAAGCCCGCGTGAAAACAAAACAAGCGGTCGTTCCAAGGGGAATTTTCAAAATTGTCCGTCGCCTGTTCGTAAGCATCTTCGTCAATTTCCAAAGCATCGATTTGCTCTGCAGTACTTCTTTGCGCCAACATTAAGGCTATAATTCCGGTTCCGGTTCCAATGTCTAAAATGCTGTAGGGATTCTTTTCAATTGGAGTCCATGCGCCAAGCAAAACGCCATCGGTGCCAATTTTCATTGCCGTTCGGTCTTGTTCAAGGGAAAATTGTTTGAATGAAAACATAAGGTAAATTCCAATTTTTTAAATTCCAAATTCCAACCTCAAAAAGGAAATAACAATGTTTTAAATTCCAAATACCAAAACTTAAATGAGGGAAATGATTCTTCTAATTGCTTTTAAATTCCAAAATTAGATTAAAATATTCGAATTTTCATTGCTAAATATTGGGATTTGGAATTTAAAAAATTGGAATTTTCTATTTCATTGTTTTAGTTATTATTGCTGATAAAATCTTTCTTAATTCTTCGATTTCAAAGATTAGGTTTTCTGATTTTTCTTTTAATTCTGGATTTAATTCTTGTAATAAACGAAGCCAATATTTGGATTCTTTGGCTTCTTTTCTTGCTATTTTCAAACGAAAAGACAAATCTTTTTCTCCTAGTTTTTCGTTTGCTTCAATGTAATTTGCGCCAACAGAACCCGAAGATCTCACTAATTGTTTTCCGTCTTCAATATTTGATATGGTTTTCGGGAGCTTTTGAATATAGATTCTGCATTCTTTAGCAAACAAAAAGGTTCTTTCTTCTAAATTATATGGTTTTTCCATAATAATATCAAATTCCAAAAATAAATAAATTCCAAATTCTAAAACTCTAACAAGAAAATAGACTCTTCAAGTTGATTTTGAATTTCAAATTTAGATTAAAATATTTTAATTCCCCTTTTTTTGGTTGGAATTTGGAATTTTTGTATTGGAATTTCCTTTTTGATTGGAATTTGGAATTTAAAACATTGGAATTTCCCCTAAAGGTACATTTCAATCAAGCCTTCAGGCAAATCCATAATGATTTTTTTGTTTTCTCGATCTACTTTTACCAAGAAATGGTCAATCATCGGAATCAGGATTTCGGCTCCATCTTTTAATACTTCAAATAGAGGTTGTGCCGTGGTATCGTTGATGGATTGAATATCACCAACATATCCCAGACGTTTGTCCTCCACTTCAAAACCAATTACTTCATGGAAATAGAATTTGTTGCCGGCAAGTTTTGGCAACATTTTTAAGGGAAGATATAAATCATTTCCGAGTAAGGCATCGGCTTCTTCTTCGGTGTTTACATCTTCAAAACGAATTCTGAGGAAATCGTTTTTGTGTAATGAGCTGTTTTCAATAAAAAAAGGAACCAAGTGTTTGTTGCATTCAACAAACACTGATTCCAAGTTTTCGTATAACTCCGGTTCGTCCGTGTCTAAATAGGCTAGGACTTCTCCTTTGAAACTAAATTTTTTGGCGATTTTGCCTAAATAGAAACAATCTTCTTTACGCATTTTCGCCTTCTAAAATTATGCTTCAGTTGTTTCGTTATTTTCTTCTGCAGCAGGAGCTTCTTCAGCTTCGGCAACAACTTCTTCTTCAACAGCAGGAGTTGCAGCAGCTATAGCGTCAGCTTCGGCTTGAGCGGCAGCAGCTAAACGTTTTGCATTTACTTCTTGTTCTGCTTTGAAAGCTTTGGCTTTGGCATCAGCTTGCGCTTTTGTCAAACCTTCTTTTTTGGCATCAACTTTTCCAGCTTTAGCTTCTAACCAAGCAGCCAATTTTGCATCAGCTTGTTCTTGAGTCAAAGCTCCTTTACGAATACCTCCATCAAGGTGGTGTTTCAATAAAGCTCCTTTGTAAGAAAGAATCGCTTTTGCTGTATCAGTTGGTTGAGCACCATTGTGCAACCATTTTACTGCGCTATCCAAGTTCAATTCGATAGTTGCAGGGTTTGTGTTTGGATTGTAAGTACCAATTTTTTCAAGGTATTTACCATCTCTTTTTGAGCGAGCATCAGCTGCTACAACCCAGTAAAACGGTTTTTGTTTTTTACCGTGTCTTTGTAATCTAATTTTTACTGACATAATCTAATGATTAAATTTTGAGGTACTCGACCTCGATTAATTAAGGGTGCAAAGATACATTTTTTATTGATAAATACTAATGTGAAACGTATTTTAATGATTAACAATTTATTAGAGTGATTTTGTGCGTTAATTTTCACTTCCATTCCCGTTTTTAAATCAAAATAATCTATTTTTGTGTGGATTAATGTCCCTTATTATGAAATCGCCACTAAAAACGAGTTTGTTGCAAACAACATCAATAAATAAAAGCGATACCATAAATGACCATTGAAAAATCAAAATTTGCATTTATGAAAAAACAGTTTCTATATCTATTTTTGTTCTTCGCTTTTGTTTCTTGTACAGACGAGGTAAAGTTCAACAATCCTGCGTTTGAAGGGCAAAAAGACAATGTGTTTTGGAGAGCCATTGATTACAAGGCCTTTGTTGCCGCTGACGGCTCTTTGAGCATTGAAGGATACACCAGAAACGAAAAACTGTCATTAAAAACAACTTCCACGACATCCCAAACTTACTTTTTAGGAACTAGTGATGTAAACACGGCTACTTATGTTTTGACGAACACTACCGGAACCATTACTTTTGCCACCGGATTTGGTATAGGCGAGGGGCAAATCGTGATCGAAGAATACGATGCCATCAACAAAACGGTTTCGGGAACTTTTAAATTTAATGCCGAGAATATCTACGACAATCCTTTGGCTGGACCGATTTTGAATTTTCAATACGGTCGCTTTTACAAAATACCGGTTATGATTACAGGTTCTGGCACAATCAATACAACCGCTGTAACCCATTGATTTTAAATAAAAAAATCATAAATAAGACAATATGTAGTAATTTAGAAAAAAATAAGACTACATTTGTAGAATTATTATAAATAAGTACTTATGAATATTTTTGTTGGAAGCCTTCCGTTCAGTATTGAGGAAGCAGATTTAAGAGAGTCTTTCGAGGCTTACGGAGCAGTTGACACCGTAAAAATTATTACTGATAAATTTACTGGTAGAAGTAAAGGTTTCGGTTTTGTTGAAATGCCAAATGACGAAGAGGCTCAAAAAGCAATTGACGAGTTGAACGGAGCGACTGTTCAAGGTCGTACTATTGTTGTAAATAAATCTGAACCAAAACCAGAAGGCGAAAGAAGAAGTTTTAATAACAACCGTGGTGGAGATTCACGCGGAGGTTACGGAAACAACCGTGGTGGAGATAACCGTGGTGGAGATAGAGGAAGATACTAATATTTTTTTCAATCATATAAAAAAAGGTGTCAATGAAAATTGACACCTTTTTTGTTTGCTCTCACTCCAAACCCTCTCCGAAGAGAGGGAAATGTAAGTGAATTTTATTTTTAGATATTAGCTGCTAACCAATCTCCAACTTCTTTTGTTCCATAAGCTTTACCACCATCTGCTAAATCTTCTGTAACAATTCCTGCTTCTAAAGCTTTGTTAACTGCATCTCTCATTGCTTTTCCTTCTTCCATCAATCCGAAGTTTTCGAACATCATCGCAGCAGACAAAACAGTGGCCATTGGGTTGGCAATGTTCAATCCTGTAGCTTGAGGATAAGAACCGTGGATAGGCTCAAACAATGACACTTCAGCTCCCATAGAGGCAGAAGGCATTAATCCCATTGAACCAGAGATTACGGAAGCCTCATCAGTCAAGATGTCTCCAAATAAGTTTTCGGTAATCAATACGTCATAAGAGTTTGGCCATTGCACCAAGCGCATCGCAACAGCATCAACAAATTCGTAAGAAACAGTTACTTCTGGATAGTCTTTTTCCATAGCTTGAACCGTTTCTCTCCACAAACGGGATGTTTCCAAAACGTTGGCCTTATCCACACAACATAATTTTTTGGAACGAGTCATCGCCAATTCGAACCCTTTTTTGGCCAAACGCTGTACTTCAGCTCGTGTGTAAACACAGTTGTCAAAAGCAGTGTCTCCGTTGTCTTTTCTTCCTTTTTCACCAAAGTAAATTCCACCTGTCAATTCTCTCAAGAAAACCAAGTCGGTTCCTTCGATTCTTTCTCTTTTTAATGGAGATTTATCCAATAAAGAAGGGAAGGTAAAAGTTGGTCTTACGTTTGCAAACAAACCCAATGCTTTGCGCATTTTCAACAAACCTTGTTCTGGACGTACTGGTGCAGACGGATCGTTGTCGTATTTAGGATGACCAATCGCTCCAAAAAGAACGGCATCGGCATTTTTACAAACTTCATGTGTTGCATCAGGATAAGGTTCTCCTACTGCATCAATTGCAGCAGCACCGGTCAAAGCTGGTTTCCAGGTAATTTCGTGTCCAAATTTTTGTGCAATTGCATCGGATACTTTTACGGCTTGATCAATTACTTCTGGTCCGATTCCGTCCCCTGCTAAAAGTGCGATATTTAACTTCATTATTTTATGTTTAATTAATTAATTTTATTGTTTTTTATGTTTAAGCTACCAAGTTGAGCATTTTCTGGGTCGCTTTAATTGCTGCCACCGTTTGGTCTGAATCAAGACCACGGGTTTTGAATTCTTTTCCGTTGTGGGTCCAAGTGATGATGGTTTCGCACAACGCATCCGAACTACTTCCGGGAGGAATTCGAACCGCATAATCAATTAGTTTTGGCAAGCTGAGTTTTTTGCGTTTGTATATTTTGGTCAAGGCATTCATGAAAGCATCAAATTGGCCATCGCCTTGGGCGTGCTCTTCAATGATTTCGCCACCTATTTTCAATTGCAATGACGTTGATGGTTGAAATCCTTTGGAGTGAACCAAAACGTAGGATTCGAAAACAATTTTGTCTTCATAAGTTTGGCTGTCCAAAACATCGGAAATGATGTACGGCAAATCTTCCTTGGTAACGGTTTCTTTTTTGTCGCCCAATTCGATGATGCGTTGGGTGACCAACTTCAAATCTTCCTGGTTGAGTTGCAATCCCAATTCCTGGAGATTTTTCTCGATATTGGCTTTGCCCGACGTTTTTCCCAAAGCGTATTTTCGTTTTCTTCCAAAACGTTCCGGAAGCAAATTGTTGAAATACAAATTGTTCTTGTTGTCGCCATCGGCGTGGATTCCTGCCGTTTGGGTAAACACGTTGTCGCCAACGATGGGTTTGTTGGCCGGGATTCTGTAACCGGTAAAAGTCTCCACCAGTTTGCTTACCGAATACAATGATGATTCCTTGATGTTGATTTTTACCTCCGGCATAAAATCGTTAATCACGGCAACCGTACTTTCGAGCGGTGCATTCCCGGCGCGTTCCCCCATTCCGTTTACCGTAACGTGCAATCCGCTGATGCCGGCTTTTACGGCTTCCATTACGTTGGCGATACTTAAATCGTAGTCGTTGTGTGCGTGGAAATCAAAATGAATGTTTGGGTATTTGGCCGTAATTTCGGAAATAAACCTAAAAGTATCCGAAGGAATAAGCACGCCCAAAGTATCCGGCAACAAAATCCTTTTTACGGGTTGGGTTGCCAAAAAATCCAAATATTGGAACACATATTCCGGAGAATTGCGCATCCCGTTACTCCAATCTTCGAGATAAATATTGGTTGCAATTCCGTTTTCATTGGCCAAAGCAATCGATTTTGCGATTTCGGCAAAATGTTGTTCGGGTGTTTTTTTTAATTGGTGGGTCAAATGGTTTAGGGAACCTTTGGTCAACAAGTTTTGCACTTTGGCTCCCGCTTTTTTCATCCATTCGATGGAAAGTCCGCCATCGACAAA
>JAGNPF010000070.1 GCA_017989775.1 Flavobacterium sp. | reverse complement strand
AGATCAGATTTCGGAGAACTTCAGTAAAGATTTTGAAGAAGTGGACATCATTTTATCGCCAGTTACGCCTAGTACGCCACCAAAAATTGGTGACAGTTTAAAAGATCCACACGCGATGTATTTGTCAGATGCTTATACGGTTGGTTTTAGTTTAGGACAATTACCAACGTTAACCGTGCCACAAGGAACTACCACAGGATTGCAGGTTACTGCAGCAAAAAATAATGACGAATTAGTGATGCAGTTTGCTAACTTCTTAAAAGATACAATATAATGGAATTGGAACAATTAACATCGGCTTTAAAAGCCCACGATTTAGAATTGGTAATCGGACTGGAAACTCACGTTCGATTGAATACCAAAACCAAGTTGTTTTGTTCTTGTCCAAATCAAGAAATTGAAACACCTAACCAAAATATATGTTCGGTTTGTACCGGACAAATGGGGGTTCTGCCTGCCGTAAATAAAGAAGCGATCACAAAAGCAATTTATTTTGGTAAAGCAGTGGATTCGTCTTTTAGTAATGAAATTATTTCTTGGGATAGAAAGCATTACGAATATCCGGATAATCCGAAAAATATTCAGATTACACAATTCCACAATCCGATAATTCCTGACGGTCACGTTTCTTGTTACCGAAATGACGGTACGCAGTTTACAGTGAATTTAACTCAGGTTCATATCGAAGAGGATGCGGCCAAATTGATGCACGAAAAGAAAATTTCGTTGGTCGATTTCAATAAAGCGGGAGTGCCACTGATTGAAATTGTTACGGAACCTTGTATTCGTAACATTGAAGATGCTTCAACTTATGCGCAATACATTCAACGTATTGTTCAAAACTTGGGAATCTCTGAAGCAAACCTTGAAAAAGGAGAATTCAAATCGGATGTTTCTGTGTCTTTGCGTAAAAAACACAGCTACGATTTGAATCCAAGAACCGAAATCAAAAACTTGAACTCGTTTAAGTTTATGGTGGAGGCTTTGAAAGAAGAAGTGGAGAAACAGTTCAATTATTATATCGAAAACAAAGAATTCCGACCTGATCAAACGACTGTGTTATGGGATGCCGATTTGAAGCAAACCAAAACAATGCGTAAGAAAGAATTTGAAGCAGATTACCGTTTTATTTCGGAACCGGATTTGCCTTTTGTAAATATTAAAGCAGAAATTGAGGCGATTAAAGTCGATACAAGTGCTTTGCCTTATGCGGTGGAATCTATTTTGATTAATGGTGGTGTTTTGCCACAAGACGCCAAGTTTTTCACGGCAGACAAGTTGCGTTCACAAACATTTGTGGAAATAAACAACGAAATCAAAGACCCTTCGTTTGTTGCCAAAACATTGGCCAATAATTTGAAGGCTGACGATTATGCCGAAATTCACAGCATTGATCATTTGATTGAAATTTTCAAGCTGTTTAAAGCTGAAAAAATCACGGCGGTTTTGGTTCAAAATGCCATTGTTGGTTATTTGAAAGACAGAACTTTTGACTACAACAAGTATTTTGAGGAAAACACCATTTCCGAAGATAAAATTCAAGAAGTTATTGAGAAAGTGATTTCAGAAAATGAGACTGTTGCCAATGATATCAAAGCTGGAGATCAAGGAAAGGCCGGTATTTTAGTTGGTAAAGTTCTAGGTGTTATCGGAAAAGGGGCGAACGGAAAAGTAATTCGTCAAATTATTTTAGATAAATTGGGAGCTGCAGCAGTTTTAGAAAAGAAAGAAGCGGCTGAAAAAGTTTCCAAAGAGGTAACCGTTGAAAACAAAGAAAGTCAGGAGGAACAGCTTCCTGAAATTCCTATCATTATAAAAGATACTTACAGAACACATAAAATTTCCCAATTATCAGAAGAAAACATCGGTCAAGAAGTGATGTTGTCGGGTTGGGTGGCAAGTGTGCGTGACCACGGTGAATTGATGTTTATCGATTTACGGGATTCAAGTTACGAGGTTTTTCAAGTACGAATCAGTCGTGAATCATTCCCGAATATTGACGAGTTGGTGAAATTGAAACCGGAATCGGTAATTTCAGTGACTGGTAAAGTGGTTGGAAGAAATGAAGATGATTACAATGCAGGATTGCGTACTGGTAAAATTGAATTGGAAACTTCGGTATTGGAAATTTTGAATTTATCCAAAACACTGCCTTTTGAAATCAAAAGAGCGGCAAAAACAAATGAAACGGTTCGTTTTCAATACAAGTTTTTGGATCACCGAAATGAAGAAGTAAGAAGAGCTATCGTAAACCGTCATAAAGTAATTAAGTTATTGCGTGACGTTTTGGATGAGGAAGAATTCTTGGAAATCGAAACGCCAATTTTGAGTGCAGGAACCGATGAAGGAGCACGTGAATTTATTGTTCCTTCCCGAAAACTAGCCGGAGCTTTTTATACGTTGCCGCAAGCGCCTCAGCAGTTCAAACAAATGTTGATGGTGAGTGGTTACGAAAAGTATTTTCAAATTGCACGTTGTTTCAGAGATGAGGATTCTCGTGGAGACCGTCAGCCGGAATTTACGCAGTTGGATTTGGAAATGGCTTATGGAAGTATGCAGCAGATTATTGATTTGAACACCAAAATGTTTAATGAAGTAGTTAAAAAGATATACGGCAACAAATGGATTTTGAAACCATTTGAAGTGATTACCTATAAAGAAGCTATGGATTTCTACGGTTGTGACCGACCAGATTTGCGTTACGGCTTGAAAATGCAGGATATTACCGAAATTGTAAAAGATACCACTTTCCAAGTATTCAGTAAGCCAATTGAAGAAGGCGGAATCGTGAAATGTATCAAGGTTTCGGCCAAAGAGCAAGGCAACAAACGTATGTCTAAAGGTCAAATCGAAAACCTTACTGCGATTGCTCAGCAACACGGTTTAGGAGGTTTGGCTTATATTATCGTGAATGAAGACGAATTGCAGTCGCCAATCATTAAATTCTTGGGCGAAGATATTGCGGCAGGAATTATAAAAGCGACCAATGCAGAAGTGGGTGATATTGTATTCTTCTCGGCTGCGGATTATGCAACAGCTAATAAGGCGTTGGATGCCGTTCGTCAGGAGATGGGTAGAATGCTGCATTTGATTAATCCGAAGGAATTGCGTCCGGCTTGGGTAGTTGATTTCCCAATGTTTGAAAGAACAGATGAAGGAAGATGGACATTTACGCACAATCCGTTCTCTATGCCTGCCATTTATGATTTGGAAAAACATATGAAAGGCGATGACGACGAAATCGGAACGATTATCGCACAACAATACGATTTAATCCTGAACGGTTACGAAATTGGAGGAGGCTCGGTTCGTGCTCATAAATCGGAGATTTTGGAGGCAACTTATAGAAATATGGGGTACAACAAAGAAGAGATGATCAAGAGCGTGGGAACGATGTATAAAGCATTCCAATACGGAGCGCCACCACACGGAGGAATCGCTTGGGGAATCGACCGTTTGATGATGATTTTGGAGAAAAAAGCATCCATCAGAGAGGTAATGGCTTTCCCAAAAACCGGAACCAGCGATGATTTATTGTTTGGAGCTCCGACCTTATTGTCTGACAAAAAGGTAGAAGAAATGAACGTAAGAATCATTAGATAGCAATGTCAAAAAATCAATTTCAATGGCAATGATAATTGCAAATTGGAATGATTAAATTTCAAATTTCCAAAACAGCATTTTAAAATGTTTGTTTTGGAAATTTGTGTTTTTAGGTTAGTTTGATCTTCTTTAGGAATTGATTTTTAATATTGTCATTGCCATTGAAATTGCTATTGAAACTCACACGTTTTTGTTAATAACTTACTTGCTTAAAACATGATTTTTATCATTAAATCCTTTATCGTTTCTTATATTTGCTTGTTATACAAAAACACATTTTTACATTAAATAAAATATGAGCGAAGAAATTAATAAGAACAATTATTCAGCGGATAGTATTCAGGCATTAGAAGGAATGGAGCACGTAAGAATGCGTCCTTCGATGTATATTGGAGATGTGGGTGTTCGTGGTCTGCATCATTTGGTTTACGAAGTGGTGGATAACTCGATTGATGAGGCAATGGGAGGCTATTGCGACACAATTAGAGTCGATATAAATGAAGATGGATCTATTTCGGTAGAAGACAATGGGCGTGGAATTCCTGTGGGAATGCACAAGAAAGAAGGAGTTTCGGCTTTAGAGGTTGTAATGACCAAAATTGGTGCCGGTGGTAAATTCGACAAAGATTCCTATAAAGTTTCTGGTGGTTTACACGGTGTGGGAGTTTCCTGCGTGAATGCGTTGTCAGAACATTTAACGGCCACGGTTCATAGTAGTGATGGTAAAATTTATCAACAAGAATATGAAAAAGGAAAAGCACTTTATCCCGTAAAACAAATTGGAGATACGACCAAAAGAGGGACTATTGTAACTTTCTATCCAGATCCGACTATTTTTACCCAAACAACCGAGTATTCTTATGATACTTTGTCGGCTCGTATGCGTGAATTGGCGTACTTGAATAAAGGAATCACGATTACTTTTACCGATAAAAGGGAAGTTGACAAAGACGGTAATTTCCTTTCGGAAGTTTTTTATTCCACGGAAGGGTTGAAAGAATACATCCGCTATTTGGATGGAAACCGTGAGCCGATTATTTCGCATGTCATCTCGATGGATTCCGAAAAAGGAGAAATTCCGGTTGAGGTTGCCTTGATTTACAATACCAGTTATTCGGAGAATATTTTTTCTTACGTAAACAACATCAACACTCACGAAGGAGGAACCCACTTGCAAGGTTTTAGAACGGGTCTTACCAGAGCATTGAAAAAGTATGCCGACGCTTCGGGAATGTTGGAAAAATTGAAGTTTGAAATTGCCGGAGACGACTTCCGTGAAGGTCTTACGGCGATTATTTCGGTAAAAGTGGCTGAACCACAGTTTGAAGGACAAACCAAGACAAAATTAGGAAACCGTGAAGTGGTTTCGCCGGTAAGTCAAGTAGTGAGTGAAATGATCGAGAATTATTTGGAAGAAAATCCAAATGATGCCCGAACCATAGTTCAAAAAGTGATTTTGGCAGCCCAAGCCCGTCACGCTGCCAAAAAAGCGCGTGAAATGGTACAACGCAAAACTGTAATGGGTGGCGGTGGATTGCCAGGGAAATTATCCGATTGTTCGGAACAAGATCCTGAAAAATGTGAAGTATATCTTGTCGAGGGAGATTCGGCGGGTGGAACTGCCAAACAAGGTCGTGACCGTAATTTTCAGGCTATTTTGCCATTACGTGGTAAGATTTTGAACGTGGAAAAAGCGATGCACCACAAGGTTTTTGAAAACGAAGAGATTCGAAATATTTTTACAGCACTTGGGGTAACCGTTGGAACCGAAGAAGACAGCAAAGCCTTGAATATTTCGAAATTGCGTTACCACAAAGTAATCATCATGTGTGATGCCGATGTCGATGGTAGCCACATTTCCACCTTGATTTTGACGTTTTTCTTCCGTTTCATGAAAGAATTGATCGAGGAAGGGCACGTATATATTGCTGCGCCACCTTTGTATTTGGTTAAAAAAGGAAATAAAAAAGAATACGCTTGGAACGACGATCAACGCGATCAAGCCAATGCAAGAATGGGCGGTAGTGCCGCCATTCAGCGTTATAAAGGTCTTGGAGAGATGAATGCGGAACAATTGTGGGAAACCACGATGGATCCAAATTTCAGGACTTTGCGTCAAGTGAATATTGACAGTCTTGTCGAAGCAGACCGAGTTTTCTCCATGTTGATGGGAGACGAAGTGCCGCCAAGAAGGGAATTTATCGAGAAAAATGCTGTTTATGCCAATATTGATGCATAATTAAGTTTTTTATAAAATTAATAAACATTTAAAAAATAAAAAAATGAAAGTTACAGTTGTAGGAGCAGGAAACGTAGGAGCATCTTGTGCAGATTCAATTTCTTATAGAGGAATTGCAAGTGAAGTGGTATTGTTGGATATCAGGGAAGGTTTTGCCGAAGGTAAAGCCATGGATATCATGCAATGTGCCACCAATACAGGTTTTAATACTAGAGTTTCTGGAGTTACCAATGATTATTCAAAAACTGCCAATAGTGACGTGGTTGTCATTACATCCGGAATTCCAAGAAAACCGGGAATGACTCGTGAAGAGTTGATTGGCATCAATGCCGGAATCGTTAAATCGGTTGCAGACAATGTTTTGACACATTCGCCAAACGCCATTATCGTGGTGGTTTCAAATCCTATGGATACAATGACTTATTTGACATTGAAAGCTACAGGTTTGCCAAAAAACAGAGTTATTGGAATGGGTGGAGCCTTGGATAGCTCACGTTTCAGATATTATTTGTCACAAGCATTGGATAAACCATCAAATGATGTTTCTGCAATGGTTATCGGTGGTCACGGTGACACGACCATGATTCCATTGACAAGATTGGCTTCTTACAACGGTATTCCAGTTTCTGAGTTTTTATCAGAAGAAGAATTGGCCAAAGTAGCTGCTGCAACCATGGTTGGTGGTGCTACATTGACTGGACTTTTGGGAACTTCTGCTTGGTACGCGCCTGGAGCTTCCGTAGCTTACTTGGTGGACAGTATCTTGAATGACCAAAAGAAAATGATTGCTTGTTCCGTTTTTGTGGAAGGCGAATACGGACAAAACGATATTTGTATCGGAGTACCTTGCATCATTGGCAAGAATGGTGTGGAGCAAATCGTTGATATTGCATTAAACGATGCCGAAAAAGCGGCTTTCGCCAAAAGTGCCGATGCGGTAAGAAACATGAATGCTGATTTGAAATCAGTATTGGCATAATAATGTTTAGATGAAAATGAAAAGACTGCACTTTTGCAGTCTTTTTTTTGATATTAATCAATAAATATATTGGTTAATCTATGCGTTAATTATATATTTGCTCGGTTTATAAAAAAAAGAAGTAGTTGTACCTGTTTTGTTTTGATACGAAGCAGTGATAACTGGCTCTTTTGTAATAGTTTAAGCAAAACAATACAATAAATAATTAATTTTTAGTAATAATGCAGAATAAAGGACTTATTAAATTTTTCGCAATTCTATTTGCATTGGTGAGTATTTACCAACTTTCTTTCACTTTTGTTTCCAACAAAGTCAAAAGTGATGCAAAATCTTTTGCAAATGGAAACCCAGACAAAGAATTAAAA
>JAGNPF010000069.1 GCA_017989775.1 Flavobacterium sp. | reverse complement strand
ATTCTCGCTTTATCATCATTTCCAGAAGAACGAGCGTTGGATTGTTTTTTCTCTTTCGTTACGTTTACACACATATCATCACCACGAGAGTTTTCTCCAATTACCTGACCTTCATAAATTTCGGCATTTGGTTCAACAAAAAACTTACCACGATCTTGCAATTTATCGATAGAATAAGGAATTGCTTTTCCTTTTTCCATAGAAATCAAAGACCCTTTGTTACGTCCTGCAATTTCTCCTTTGAAAGGTTCGTATCCTATAAAACGGTGCGCCATAATAGCTTCACCAGCTGTAGCAGTCAACAATTGGTTACGCAATCCGATAATACCACGTGATGGAATATTAAATTTCACAATCATACGGTCACCCTTAGTTTCCATACTCAACATTTCACCTTTACGCATAGTAACGAACTCAACCGCTCTACCTGAAAGAGATTCTGGTAAGTCGATAGTCAATTCCTCGATTGGTTCACATTTCACTCCATCAATTTCTTTGATGATAACTTGTGGTTGGCCAATTTGCAATTCATATCCTTCTCTTCTCATGGTTTCAATAAGAACCGACAAGTGCAATACACCACGACCAAAAACCATGAATTTGTCGGCAGAATCAGTTTCACCCAATTTCATTGCCAAATTTTTCTCCAATTCTTTTGTCAAACGCTCTCTAATATGACGAGAAGTTACAAATTTACCCTCTTTACCAAAGAAAGGAGAGTCATTAATTGTAAACAACATACTCATAGTAGGCTCGTCAATATCTATAGTTTTAAGACCTTCCGGGTTTTCAAAATCAGCGATGGTGTCACCAATTTCAAAACCTTCAACTCCAACAATTGCACAAATATCTCCAGCAATTACTTCTTGTACTTTTTTACGTCCAAGACCTTCAAAAGTGTGTAATTCCTTGATTCTGGATTTCATTATAGTGCCATCTCTTTTTACCAAAGAAATTGGCATTCCTTCTTTTAAAACACCTCTTTCCAAACGACCAATTGCGATACGACCTGTAAAAGCCGAGAAATCCAAAGAGGTAATCAACATTTGTGGTGTTCCTTCAGAAACTTTAGGAGCTGGTACATTTTTAATAACCATATCTAAAAGTGGCTCAATGTTTTCAGTTTGGTTTTCCCAATGATCAGACATCCAGTTGTTTTTAGCAGAACCATAAACGGTTGGGAAATCCAACTGCCATTCTTGAGCTCCCAATTCGAACATCAAGTCAAAAACTTTTTCGTGCACTTCTTCTGGAGTACAGTTTTCTTTATCCACTTTATTGATTACAACACAAGGTTTCAATCCTAAGTCGATTGCTTTTTGCAACACGAAACGTGTTTGTGGCATTGGTCCTTCAAAGGCATCAACCAACAAACAAACTCCATCTGCCATATTCAACACACGCTCTACCTCACCACCAAAATCGGCGTGACCGGGAGTATCGATTATATTGATTTTTGTTCCTTTATATACTACAGAAACATTCTTTGAAGTAATGGTAATACCTCTTTCACGCTCTAAGTCGTTGTTGTCAAGAATTAAGTCTCCAGTGTTCTCGTTATCACGAAATAACTGACAGTGATACATAATTTTATCAACCAAAGTGGTCTTACCGTGATCGACGTGGGCAATAATTGCAATGTTTCTAATAGCTTCCATCTAATTTTTTTTGAGGTTGCAAATGTACACTTTATTTTAATACAAAATATATTTGGATTTTAATAGTTACATTTTGATAACTTTAAGAAATCTTAACCAAAAAACAATACAACTTTACGACCCCACCCAAAATAAATTACAAATATTTATTTATATTTGAATAATGAAAAATAAAAACAATCGAATAACTCTGATCTATATCCTGGTTTCCCTAATTATGGCGGTCATTTGCCACGAGTTATTGGGCAAATATTTTTCGCTATACACCTACCCTCATTACAACCTGACACTAAACAGCGTCTTCATAGTGGTTTCTGCCATATTTTTAAGATATATTTTAGACAAAAAAGACTTCAAAAACACCTCAGTTTACAACAAGTTAAGAAACACCAATATTGAAATAAAGGAATCAAACGAAAGATACGACATTGTATCAAAGGCCACGAGCGACATTATTTGGGACTGGAAAATACAGGAAGACAAAATGTCCTGGAACAGGGGGATTGAAACTATTTTTGGATACACGCCAGACCAAGTGGGCGGCAGTTCAAAATGGTGGTTTGACAAAATCCATCCCGAGGACACCATCAAAATGTCTATCAAACTCTATTCCTTCATTGAACAAAAAACAGAAAAATGGCAGGATCAATACCGTTTTAGATGCGCCGATGGCTCCTATAAACATGTACTAGACAGGGGCTTTATATTGAAGGACGAAAACGGAAAATCCGTTAGAATGATAGGAGCCATACAAGACATTACCAAACAAAAAGAAGAAGAACAACGACTTAAATTACTGGAAACGGTAATAACCCAAGCCAAAGATTCCATAATCATCACCGAACCTGATTTGCAGGACGGCAACATTCCCAAAATAGTATACGTAAATCCAGCATTTTCGACAATGTCGGGTTACACACCGGACGAAATTATCGGAGAATCTCCAAGCATCTTCGTAGGACCAAATTCTGATATGCAGGAATACGAAAAACTAAGCTTTTCCATAAAAAACAAACAGGAATGCCAAATCGAAACCATTAGCTACAAAAAAAACAAGGAAGAATATTGGGTGGGTTTTTCAATGCTTCCGGTTTACAATTCCGACGGAGAACTTTCCCATTGGGTTTCCATCCAAAGAGACATCACCGAAGCCAAAAAACAAGAAGTGGAAAAAGAGCAGCTCATTCGAGAATTAACCCAAAACAACAAAGACCTACAGCAGTTCTCCTATATTACATCACATAATTTAAGAGCGCCACTATCCAACTTGACCGGCTTGTTAAACCTAATAGAGGATATCCCTATCGACAACCCCGAACTAAAAGAAATCCTGGACGGTTTCAACAAATCTACCCATCTTCTAAACGAAACAATAGAAGACTTGGTAAAAGTGATCGTCATAAAAGACAACCCGTCTATCCAGAAAGAAGACCTTTCATTGAAAGATGTCTTCGAAAATGTTTTCAGCCAATTGGATTTCCTCATTGGCCTGCACAAACCCATCATCATAATTAATTTTGACAAAGTCCCCATTCTAAACACCAACAAAGCCTACCTGGAAAGCATATTACTGAATCTATTGACCAACGCCATAAAATACAAATCCGAAATCAAAAAATCCAAAATAACCATCTCAGCGAGTCAAGTTGACGATACCGTTTTTCTGGTCTTCAAGGACAATGGAATTGGAATTGATTTGGTCCGAAACAAGGACAAAGTTTTCGGACTTTACCAAAGATTTCATGACTTTCCGGACAGCAAGGGACTGGGGCTGTACCTTGTCAAATCACAAGTTGAAGCCATGGGAGGAAGCATTGGCATCGAGAGCGAAGTCAACAAGGGCACCACATTTACATTAACGTTTAAAAACAAATAAAAAAAATGCTAAATACAATTTTATGCGTTGATGACGACCCCATAACACTAATGTTATACAAAATGGTAATCAACAAAGCATCATTTTCAAACGAAATAATTACCGCCAAAAACGGAGAGGAAGCCCTGAATTACTTCAAGACGACCAATACCGGCCCAATACCCCAATTAATTTTTCTGGACTTAAATATGCCAGTAATGGGAGGATGGGAATTCCTGGACGCTTTTTGCACGGCAGACTATTCCGAATACCATAACATAAAAGTAATCATCCTCTCTTCAACAATCGATCCCGAAGATTTAGAGAAAGCCAAAAAATACCCCATGGTACTTGATTTCTTGTCAAAACCCATCTCCAAAGAAATGCTTGATTACGTCAAAACCATAATATAAAGCATAAAAAAAGTCCCGAAAATTTCGGGACTTTTTTATATTTCTAAAATTGTATTAATTACAATTTAGCAACGTGTTTCGTTAATTTAGATTTCAAATTGGAAGCTTTGTTGTCATGAATGATGTTCTTCTTAGCCAATTTGTCAATCATTGAGATTACGCTTGATAATTTTGAAGAAGCATCTGCTTTGTCAGTTGCCAATCTTAATGCTTTAATCGCATTACGAGTAGTTTTATGTTGGTATCTGTTTAATACTCTTTTTTTCTCGTTACTTCTAATTCTCTTTAAAGCTGACTTGTGATTTGCCATTTTTTTTATTTTTAATTGTAATAATTATTTATAAACTATCAGTTAAAAAAGAAAAACCTCCCACAATTGTTTTCGCAATCACTTTGGTTTTAACTAATAAAATAAAAACTTGAGACACCAATCTTTATTTTATAAAACTTATTTACAACTAATTGTAGTCCGTGGGGGAATCGAACCCCCCTTACCAGGATGAAAACCTGGCGTCCTAACCGATAGACGAACGGACCATTGTTTTATAATTTGGATTTTTTTAAAACTCAATCCTAAGAGTTTTGTAGTCCGTGGGGGAATCGAACCCCCCTTACCAGGATGAAAACCTGGCGTCCTAACCGATAGACGAACGGACCCTGCTTCTCTATTGCGGATGCAAAAATACAACTATTTTCTATTCGCACAATAGCTGAGGTGCATTTTTTTATTTTTTTTTAATACGCCTTCGCAAACAACACCCTTCCAGACGACGGATTACCTGTAAACACACAGCTTCCCGCCTCTTCTACCCTGTTCAAAGGAATACATCTGATGGTCGCTTTGGTCAATTCCTTTATCTTTTCTTCGGTCTCCGCAGTACCGTCCCAATGTGCTGAAACAAAGCCTCCTTCGCCATTTAAAACCGTTTTAAACTCCTCAAAACTGTTTACCTCGGTGATATGGGAATTTCTGTAATCCAATGCTTTTTGGAACAAATCTTTTTGAATTTGCTCCAACAAATCGCTAATATAAGTCACGATTCCGTCTTTCGAAACCACTTCTTTGGTCAAGATATCTCTTCTGGCCACTTCAAAAGTTCCGTTTTCCAGATCTTTTGGCCCTACGGCAATTCGAACCGGCACACCTTTTAATTCCCATTCCGCAAACTTGAATCCTGGTTTTTGGGTCGTTCTATTGTCGTATTTAACAGATATATTCAATTTCTTGAATACTTTTACCAAAACATCCACTTCGTTGGAAATCGCTTCCAATTGCTCCTCATTCTTATAAATAGGAACTATAACCACTTGAATTGGCGCCAAACTTGGAGGCAATACCAATCCTTGATCATCGGAATGCGTCATTACCAAGGCTCCCATCAATCGAGTCGAAACTCCCCAGGAAGTTCCCCAAACGTGTTCTTGCTTTCCTTCGGCATTGGCGAATTTCACGTCAAAAGCTTTGGCGAAATTTTGTCCCAAAAAGTGCGAAGTTCCCGCCTGCAAGGCTTTTCCGTCCTGCATCAAGGCTTCGATGCAATAGGTCTCTTCGGCACCAGCAAAACGTTCTGTTTCCGTTTTCAATCCTTTTATTACTGGAATTGCCATAAAATTTTCGGCAAAATCGGCATAAACATTCATCATTTTCTCGGATTCTTCAACCGCTTCCGCTTTCGTTGCATGTGCAGTATGTCCTTCTTGCCACAAGAATTCGGCAGTTCTTAGAAACAAACGCGTTCTCATTTCCCATCGCACCACATTAGCCCATTGATTGATCAACAACGGCAAATCCCTGTAAGACTGAATCCAACCTTTGTATGTTGACCAAATAATGGCTTCACTGGTGGGACGAACAATTAATTCTTCTTCCAATTTTGCATTGGGATCCACAATCAACTTGCCTGCATTATCAGGGTCATTTTTCAATCTATAATGAGTCACAATGGCACATTCTTTGGCAAAACCTTCTGCATTTTTCTCCTCGGCTTCAAACATGCTTTTGGGCACAAACAACGGGAAATAAGCATTTTGATGCCCTGTTTCCTTGAACATTCGGTCTAGTTCAGCCTGCATTTTTTCCCAAATTGCATAGCCGTATGGCTTGATGACCATGCATCCTCTAACTCCTGAATTTTCAGCCAAATCGGCTTTAACAACCAGTTCATTATACCATTTGGAATAGTCTTCTGCTCGTGTGGTAAGGTTCTTGCTCATATTGAATAGTTTGGCACAAATTTTGTTTTAATTATTTTAACTTAATAGTTCAGCAAAACTAACTATTTTTGCAATGTGCAACAATAAAAAATCCTATTGATATGAAAACAAATCTATTTTTTTCCAGAAATGCCACACTTTATTCATTGATTGGGGTAATAAGTTTTCTTGTGGCATCTTGCGGTTCTTATCAAAACAGTTCCTACTATGACAGTGACGGAATATACGGAAATTCCGCAAAAGAAGTCCAAAACACTTCCAATAAACGTTACCAAGAATATTTCAGCTCTTTAAACAACGAAAACAAAACTTTAAGCGATACCATTCAAGTTGCCAACCAAGAATACCCTGGCTGGGGAGACAATCCAACAACCACTTCGGTAAATGTATATGCCGACCCTTGGAGTATGTCGATAGGTTTTGGTTTCGGATACGGATACGGTTATCCTTATTATGGTTACGGTTACCCTTATTATAGCTACGGCTACCCTTATTATGGTTATGGCTATCCTTATTACGGCTGGGGAGGCTACCCTTGCTATGGCTGCGGTGGTTATTACCCATATTACGGATACGGGTACAACAACTATACCTACAATGCAGGACGCAGGGGTTCTTCTTATTCTAATGGCAATTATACCAACAGCAGGTATTCCCAAAACTCTGCCACCACCAGAAACGGCTCCAACTACAACAGAACCGCTACAAATAGAACCGCTACAAATAACACAACTACAAACAACTCTTCCTTCATGACAAGGGATTATTCGCAATCCCAAAATAATTCGACACGAACAAGAACCAGCACCAACACGAACAGCACCAGAAGCCAAAGTTACACCCCATCAAGAACCTACAACAATACGCCAAGTTCAACCAATTACAGCAGTGGAAGAACTTCAAGCGGTAGCTCATACGGAGGCGGATCGTACGGCGGCTCTAGTAGTGGCTCTAGTGGCGGTGGCGGCAGATCGTCTGGAGGAGGAGGAAGAAGATAACCCTCTTTTTCTTTTCTAAAAAACAAAAAAAACAAAACTCAAATCAACTCATGATGAAAAAATGTTTATTCCTTTTATTGTCCAGCCTCACTTTTAGTGTTGCTC
>JAGNPF010000068.1 GCA_017989775.1 Flavobacterium sp. | reverse complement strand
GCTGAAATAAGGATTGAAACTTGCTGCTTTTTTCTTGGTGTACAAACTTCCAAAAGCCCAAGCAATAGTGGATATTACAGACAGTAAAACGCCAAATTTGAAATCAGGATTTAGAAAATCGGACAAGTGATCGAAGAAAACAACACAAACTCCAGCAAAACTAACGATTAATCCTATTATCGATAAACGGGCAATTCTTTCGCCTCTAAAAAGGGTAATGAAGACAATCCATAAGGGAAAAATAGCTCCTATGATGGCACCCAAACCGCTACTAACATATTTCACTCCCCAAGTGCTTAGGCCGTTACTCAAAACAAAATTAAGAATGCTCAGAATGAAGATCGCTTTCCATTGTTTTCCCTTTGGCCAAGACGCTTTTTTATATACAAAAAAAGCAACGAAAAGCATTCCTGCAATAAATTGTCTAATGCCGGCAAGTTGCAAAGCAGGCATGTGTTTTACTCCTTCTTTTGAAGCTATCCAGGTGGTGCCCCAAAAAAAACTAATCCAGCATAAAGCCAAAATGGGTAATCCAATGGTGTTAATTCGGGATAAAAAGGCGTTTTTTATTTTAGTTTTCACGGGGTTGATTTCAATTTTTGGACTCAAAAAAATTTTCTCAAAAGTAAGTATTTCAGAATTAAATTTTGATGCAATCGAGGCTAAATATGGGACTTTTTCAGTCCAACATATTTTCAATCTTTCAGGTTTGGGCAAAGACAAACAGGATTTGGAGTCCTGGAAAGAAATTGTGGTTTTGGTTTGATAAAGTTGTATTGACTTTAAGACATAGTTGGAAATAAATGGTGGTCAGTAGATTGTTTGTTGGCTTTTTTTTCTTAATTTGTGCTGTTTTATTTGAGATTTAGGCCTGATTTGATTGGACAATTTTCAAGTCAAAATAAACCATTTTTTCGTTCAAACAGCAAGGGGTTTGTAGTCAAAATCAAGAAAGACAACCCGTTCCAAGAATTTTCTCAATTGCATAAAACATAAAGATGTCAAATTTTACAGGTTCAGGAAAGAGCACCACGACAAGCAAAAATCCTATTTGGATTTCTTTGGCCATTCTATTGGTTGGACTTCTTGCCACTTTTTGGGTTTCCAATTATGTCAGACAAGACCAAGAATCTCTATCCCAAAAAGAATTTGTTTTGGTTTGCAATGAGGTCAAATCAAAAATTATTACCCGAATTAATTTGCAGGCCCAATTCTTGAACAGCGGTTCATCCTTGTTTGAATCCTCTAAATCGGTAACTCGAAATGAGTGGAAACAATTCAATAAATTTTCTGGCGATAACGTAAAATTTATAGGTGTTCAGGGTTTTGGTTTTTCAACCATAATCAAAAAAGAACAACTCAAAGAACACATTTCAACTGTTCGAAAAGAAGGATTTCCGCAATATAAAGTTTTCCCCGAAGGGGCAAGAGAGAGTTATACATCCATTATTTATCTAGAGCCGTTTGATGACCGAAACGCTCGAGCTTTTGGTTTCGATATGTTTTCGGAACCCACTTGGCGTCAAGCAATGGAGTTTGCCAGAGACCACAATAGACCCACGCTTTCAGGAAAAGTGATTCTGCGTTTGGAAACCGACAAAGACCTGCAGGCAGGAACAGTAATGTTTGTTCCCGTTTACAAAAACGCACCGATAAATACAATTGCAAATCGTCGTGAAGCCATTATGGGCTGGGTTTTTGGAGCCTTTAGAATGGACGATTTAATGAAAAGTATTTTGGGGAGTAGCTACTTAAACGATAAAACCAATATTCGTTTGCAAATTTATGACAATGATACTATTGCGCCAAAAGCACTCTTGTTTGACAGCCAAAAAAACAACCTGAAAGAGGACGATGAAACAAAGACCAAAACTCGTATTCTTACCGTTTTGTTCAATGGTAAAAAATGGATTTTGGTGTTCTCAAAACCATCCGAGAACGCATTTTTCTTTTCGACCAAAACACTGACCATTGCCATTGGAGGAATGATAATAAGTTTATTGTTGGCTGCCTTGTCCTATTCGTTACTCATAACTAAAAATCGCGCAAGAATTATTGCTGGGCGATTAAGTTCAGACCTTTTGAATAAAAATCACGAGTACGAACGGATGAATGAATCACTTAAAAAAAACTATAAAAAGTTAATTTTATCCAAGGAAAAACTGGATAAAATCAACAACGAATTGCAGAAAGCCAAAATTAAGGCCGAAGAAAGTGACAAGCTGAAATCGGCTTTCCTAGCCAACATGAGCCACGAAATCAGGACTCCAATGAACGGGATTTTGGGCTTTACCAAACTGCTGAAAGAAGGCAATCTGGATGTCCAGGAACAGAAAAATTATATTGAAATCATCGAAAAAAGCGGGAATCGACTGCTCGGCATCATCAACGACATTGTCGATATTTCGAAAATTGAAGCAGGACAAATGAAAGTCAGCCATTCGAGAACAAACGTTGACGAGCAAATGAAATACATACAAACCTTTTTCGGGCCGGAAACCCAGGAAAAGGGAATACAATTTGTCCTGAAAGAATCATTGTCCAAGCAAGAAACCATCATCAGCTCGGATAGCGAAAAATTATACGCCATTCTTATCAATTTGGTGAAAAACGCCATCAAATACACCGTTCGGGGAACCATAGAATTTGGGTATGAAATAAAGGGCGACTACATCGAGTTTTTCGTGAAGGATACCGGAATCGGAATTTCAAAGGAGAGGCAGAAAGCCATATTCGAACGATTTGTACAAGCCGATTTCAACGACATAATGGCCCGACAAGGCGCAGGTTTGGGCTTGGCCATAGCAAAAGCCTATGTGGAATTGCTTGGTGGCAAAATTTGGGTGGAAAGCGAAATCGAAAAAGGCTCCACGTTTTATTTTACAATTCCCTACATCTACCAATTGGAGGAAAACGAAATGGAGCAAAATGTCGTGCCCATACATTCCATTCCTTGTGGGGTCAAAAACCTGAAAATATTGGTTACCGAAGACGACAAAATATCCAGAATGCTTATTCTGAAGATTCTTGAACCATTTGGGCAAAACATACTGACAGCACAAACAGGCGTGGAAGCAGTGGAAATCTGCCGAAACAATCCAGACCTTGATTTGATATTGATGGATATTCAAATGCCTCAAATGAACGGATATGAAGCCACCAGAGAAATAAGGAAATTCAATACCGAGGTAGTCATTTTGGCACAAACGGCTTTTGCACTGGAAGGCGACAAGTCAAAAACGATGGAGGCGGGATGCAGTGGCTATCTTTCAAAACCAATCAAAAAAGAAGAATTGGCCAATTTGCTGCAACACTATTTTGGGGCCAAACAAATTTTAAACTAGTCTCCCGCCATCTTTCCCGATTTCTGTTTGGGTTTTACAAACTTGGCCTTGCAAATTGGTATTCCAAGACTTTTTCAATTTTGGAACTCGAAATGATTTTGCCTGAACCGGAATCTTCTTCATTAAATACAGGCAAGTCCAGATTCAAATCAATGGCTTTTTGCGTATAGTAATCCTTTCGACTGGGATGAAAAGGCGTCACGGCATTGAAGGCTTGGTTCCAAGAATTTAATTCGATAATTTTTTGAATTATGCCGATGCAATCTTCCTGATGAATCAGGTTTATGGGAGCATTTGGATTTTCGATATTGGTTCTTCCGGCCAAGAATTTTATGGGATGACGATCTTCACCAATCAATCCTCCAAAGCGCAAAACCGTGGTCTTGAAATTCGAATTGCTTTGCAAAAGTTGTTCGGTTTCCAATAATTGCTTGCCGCTTTCCGTTTCTGGACAAGTTTTGGTTTCCTCCGTCACACTGAGCGCAGTCGAAGTGTCTCCATAAACCGATGTCGAACTGATGAAAAGCACGTTTTTAACAGTGGATTTTTCTATAAATGGAATCATGTTTTTAATCTTGAAAACAAATGTCTTCCTGGGCGCAGACGAAGGGTCGGTTGCGGAACCGCGAAGTTTTGGAGGAACATCGATTATTAAAATCTTCGAATTTTCTAGAAAATCGCTGAGGTTTCCAACAGTTTCATTTTCTGAAAGTGCAATCAAATAAGGCTGGATTCCCGAGTTTTCCATAACGGAAAGTTTTCCGGCGGAAGTCGTCGAACCGTTTACCGAAAAACCATTTTCGAGCAAGGTTTTTGCCAAAGGCAAACCCAGCCAACCGCAACCCAAAATGCTGATTTGTGTCATTGTCAAAAAAATAGGGGATTCAAAGTAGTTTCTGAATACTTGTTTACCAAAAACAAAAAAGCCTCTACATTGCTGTAAAGGCTTATTGAAGCTCCCCCTCTTGGGCTCGAACCAAGGACCCTCTGATTAACAGTCAGATGCTCTAACCAACTGAGCTAAGGAGGAAACTGTATATTTTAATGCGTACAAGGAACGTTTTTTTGTGCTTATTGTTGATTGCGTATCTTCGTTTAAGCGGTTGCAAAGATAGGGCTATTATTGGTTTCTGCAAACAAAATTTTAAAAATTTTCAAAAAAAATTATTTTCCGACGATGGCTTTGTAAATATCGTTTCCGTTGGCAAACAACAACAAAGTTATAAGTAGAAAGAAACCAACCATTTGGGCGTTTTCCAGGAACTTGTCGCTCGGTTTTTTGCCACTAACAATTTCGTATAACAAAAACATCACATGACCTCCATCAAGAGCAGGAATCGGCAATAAATTCATCACGCCAAGCATAATCGACAACAATGCGGTGATGCTCCAAAATACTTCCCAACTCCAAGAATCAGGAAAAATATTATAAATAGCAGCAAATCCACCAACACCTTTGTAAGCGCCAGTACTTGGATTGAAAATCATTTTCAATTGTTTTCCGTAATTTACCAATTGTTCTTTTCCTTCTTCAATTCCAACCGGAATGGATTCTGCAAAACTGTAAGTTTCTTTGCTCACTTTGTATAAACCTAATTTTTCGATATTGCTGTAGGGCAATTTTGCGGCATAAGCAATTCCAAGTTTGGCACTGTCGCTTATGACAAGGTTTACGGGAACTTCCTTATTGTCCCTTTTTACGATGGCAGGCACGGTTTTGCCTTTCAATTCATCCAATGAGGCGATTGCTTCGTCGGCAAAAGCTATGGGTTTTCCGTTTAAACTGGTTAAGATGTCTTTCTCTTTTAAGTTGTTTTTGTTTTGGGAATCACTTGGAACTTCGGAAACAATAAAAGGCAATCGCAAGGATGCAATGGTTATTTTTCCGCCATCCATCAATTTGGCGATAAAATCAACAGGTAATTTTATAGTTTCTACTTTTCCAGCTCTTTCAAGAGTAACCTCTTTACCCAAAAGAATTTCTCCGTTGATGTCATCAAATTTTTCAACAGGTTTTCCGTCAACAGCGATGATTTTATCACCTGTTTTTAAACCAATTTTTTCAATAACAGGATTGGTAATCCAAATTCCACTTTTCGCTTCAGAATTGGCAATGTATTGTTCGCCATAATAAAAAGTCATCCCAATATAGATGATAAACGCCAAGATAAAGTTTACCGTAACACCGCCCAACATGATGATCAAACGTTGCCAAGCCGGTTTCGAACGGAATTCCCAAGGTTGCGGAGGCAAGGCCATTTGTTCCTTGTCCATGCTTTCGTCGATCATTCCCGAAATTTTCACGTAGCCACCCAGCGGCAACCATCCAATTCCGTATTCGGTTTCGCCAAATTTCTTTTTAAGCAAGGAAAATTTAACGTCAAAAAATAAGTAGAATTTTTCTACCCGGGTTTTAAATAATTTGGCAGGAATAAAATGTCCTAATTCGTGTAGTATAATCAGTAATGATAAGCTCAATAAAAATTGAGAAAGCTTGATAACTATTTCCATTTATTTGTCATTGCGAGGAACGAAGCAATCTCATCCTCTTATTAATTTTAATTGTATAACGCACAAAAGTAAGGTTTTCTATCATAGTTGCAAAGGTTTCCTATTTGGCCAGACGATAAAAATTTGTTAATAAATACGCTATCCTCTTTTAATCTTTGCTGCTTCTCCCGTAACTTTACTCTTTGAAATAATTTTAGATTGCAGATTTTAGAGTTTAGATTCTTGAAATTTTGACTTGAAATCCAGATCAAACGCATTAAAAATTAATTAGACACAAATTTCACGAATTATCACAAATTATGAGATACAAAAAATTAAATTACACAAATTTTTCTGCCTTTGGCAGATTCGTGGAATTTGTGTGAAAATAAGTAAAATAATTTTAATGCGTTTGACCTATTTGAAATCAACTTTTTATCGTAAACCATCTAAAATCTACAGTCAGAAATCTAAAATAAAAAATATGGCATCAAAATTATTTTCTCCCCTTCAAATAAAAAGCCTTGTCCTCAAAAACAGAATTGCCATTTCGCCAATGTGCCAATATTCAGCACAAGATGGTTTTGCCAACGATTGGCATCTCGTACACTTGGGAAGCCGAGCCAGTGGCGGAGCGGCCTTGATTATCCAGGAAGCGACTTCGGTTTCTCCCGAAGGCCGAATTTCCCCCGCAGATTTGGGTCTTTGGAAAGACGAACAGATCGAAAAAATGCAGGCCATCAACCAGTTTATTATTTTCCAAAATGCGATTCCCGGAATCCAGTTGGCACACGCCGGAAGAAAAGCAAGCATGTTCGAACCTTGGAACGGCAATAAAAGATTGGACGAATCCAATGGAGGCTGGAATCCGGTCGCTCCAAGTGCGATAAGCAATCATTCGAACGAAAAACCGCCCATTGCCTTGGATAAAACAGGAATCCAAAAAGTAATTTCCGATTTTAAATCAGCGACCCAAAGAGCGGTAAAAGCGGGTTATCAAGTGGTCGAAATTCACGCTGCCCACGGCTATTTGTTGCATCAATTTCTGTCTCCTTTGACTAATTTCAGAACCGATGAATACGGAGGAAGTTTCGAAAACAGGATTCGTTTGGTGTTGGAAGTTATTGAAGCAGTTCAATCGGTCTGGCCAGAAAATTTGCCCTTGTTCGTCAGAATCTCGGCCACGGATTGGGCAGAAGGCGGTTGGAATATCGAGGAATCCGTACAACTTTGTCAACTATTGAAAGAGAAAGGAGTCGATTTGATAGACGTTTCTTCCGGTGGATTAGTTTCATATCAACAAATTCCGTTGGGATCAGGTTATCAAGTTCCTTTTGCTGAAAGAATCAAAAACGAAACTGGAATTTTAACAGGAGCCGTGGGTCTAATCACCGCATCCTCTCAAGCAGAAGCTATCCTTGCGGACGGAAAAGCCGACTTGG
>JAGNPF010000067.1 GCA_017989775.1 Flavobacterium sp. | reverse complement strand
CCACAAAATTATTACCTACTAAAAAGTATGAAAGTAAATAAAATGATGGCTTTGAGATTGATGTTGGCGCTAATCTTGGCGTTAGGTTTTGCAAGTTGTAGCAAAAAGTCAAGTTCGAAAAATTCGTCACGAGCTACAGGTTGGAACGTAGATGGTAAAAAGGCCTCAAAGAAACAAGAAGCAGGACCTGGTTTGGTTTTTATTGAGGGAGGAACATTTACGATGGGAAAAGTGGAAGACGACGTTATGCACGATTGGAATAATACTCCAACGCAACAACATGTGCAATCTTTTTATATGGATGAAACGGAAGTGACCAATGCAATGTATTTAGAGTATTTGGACTGGGTAAAAAAAGTTTTTCCACCAACGGATGAAAATTACAAACACATATACCTGGGAGCTTCTCCCGATACTTTGGTTTGGAGAAATAGATTGGGTTACAACGAAACGATGACCAACAACTATTTGAGACATCCTTCTTATGCAGATTATCCTGTTGTGGGGGTAAACTGGATTCAGGCAGTAGAATTTGCAAAATGGAGAACACAACGTGTCAACGAAGCTTTGCTTGAGAAAAATGGTTATCTTAAAAAGAATGCCAAAACCTTGGACGTAACCGCCGAACAAAATTTTGACACGGAAACCTATTTGAATTCACCAACATCCGCTTACGGAGGGAATTCAGAAATTGTTTTGCCTGGAAAAAAAGGAGCAAGAAAAGCACCGAAGGGAAAAAATGGTGCTACAGCGGAACCAACAAACATATACGCACAAAGATCTTCAGGGATTTTGCTTCCTGAATACAGGCTTCCAACCGAAGCGGAATGGGAATATGCCGCCGCCGCCGACGTGGGTCAAAGAGAATACAACATCTATAAAGGACAAAAGAAATATCCTTGGTCAGGCAGCTACACACGCTCCGGGAAAAGACAAAGCAAAGGGGATCAATTGGCCAACTTCAAACAAGGAAACGGTGATTACGGTGGTATAGCAGGATGGTCTGATGACGGTGCCGACATTACCAATGAAGTTAAGAAATATCCAGCAAATGATTTTGGATTGTACGATATGGCAGGAAACGTTGCCGAATGGGTTATGGACGTTTACAGACCAATCGTTGACAACGAAGCAAATGATTTCAATTACTTTAGAGGAAATCAATACACCAAAAATAAAATTGGAAAAGACGGTAAAATTGAAGTTGTAACCAAAGACAGTATTCAATATAAAACATTGAGCAACGGTAAAAAAGTTGCCACAAGTTTTCCAGGGCAAATTGTCCAAGTGCCAGTCGATGAAAATGAAACTTATCTAAGACAAAATTTTGATAAGAGTAATAACATCAACTATAGAGATGGAGATAAACAATCTTCCAGATATTTTAATTTTGCAGACGCGGAATCTACCGATAAAAAAGTAAAAGAAGATAGAGACATGTACAACTCTCCTAAACACAATGTAACCACTGACAGTTTAGGGAAGATGGTTAGAAAATACGACAGGTCAAATAAGAGAACAACTTTCATAGACGACAATGTGAGAGTTTACAAAGGAGGGTCTTGGAGAGACAGGGCCTATTGGTTGGATCCTGCACAAAGAAGATATTTTCCTCAAGATATGGCAACAGATTACATTGGGTTTAGGTGCGCAATGTCTAAAGTTGGAGCCAAATCCGAAAAGGGAAAAAAAGCCAGACATTAATTTTTTCACTTCATAATGATAAAAGCCCTTTTTAGGGCTTTTATTATTTTAATTTTTTTAAAAATGAAAATTTCCCACATTCATGGCTTGTTTTTGAAATGCAAAGCCGTTTCTATCGATACCCGAAAAATAGAGCCCAATTCGATGTTTGTCGCCATAAAAGGCGAAAATTTTGATGCCAACACATTTGCCAAAGAAGCACTCGAAAAAGGAGCTTCTTGTGTAATAATAGACAACAAGGACTACTACGTTGACCAAAGAACCATTTTGGTCGAAGACAGCTTGACGGCCTTGCAAGAATTGGCCAAGTTTCATCGCCAATATTTAAAATTGCCCATTATTGCGCTTACCGGAAGCAACGGAAAAACAACCACCAAAGAATTGATTCATGCGGTTCTTTCCAAAAAATACAACACAAAAGCAACTGTCGGAAATTTGAACAATCATATTGGCGTTCCTTTGACTTTGTTGTCTTTTGACAATGAAACCGAGTTGGGAATCGTGGAAATGGGAGCCAACCATAAAAAAGAGATTGAATTTCTGTGTCAGTTGGCCAAACCGGATTACGGGTATATCACCAATTTCGGCAAAGCCCATTTGGAAGGTTTTGGTGGAGTAAAAGGAGTCATTGAAGGCAAAAGCGAGATGTATAATTATCTGTCCGAAAACATTAAATTGGCATTCATTAACTTAGACGATCCTATTCAGGTTGAGAAGTCCAAAAAAATGAAGTCCTATTCTTTTGGCGTAAACAAAGAAGAGGCAGACGTGAACATTAATTCTGTGACGGCCAATCCATTTGTGGAAATCTCTTTTTCGAATCTTTCCGTTAAAACCCATTTAATTGGACTTTACAATGCCAACAACATCAATGCAGCGCTCACGATTGGGAAATATTTTGGAGTCGATGACTTGGCCATAAAAGAAGCCTTGGAAGGGTATGTTCCCGAGAACAACCGATCGCAGCTTTTGTCCAAAGGAACCAACCAGATTATTTTGGATGCTTATAATGCCAATCCAAGTAGTATGGCTGTTGCCATAACAAACTTCTTGCAATTGGACAATGCCAACAAGGTCATGATATTGGGCGACATGTTTGAATTGGGAGAGGAAAGTCAACGGGAACATCAAACAATCGTGGACTCGCTTTTGAATTCAAATGGGGTGGTTTGTTGTTTTATTGGAAAGGAATTTTATTCCAATCAAATCCATAAAGATTATTTTCATTTTTACGAAACTTTCGAATCGTTTTCCGATTATTTGCAAAACACTAAAATCGAAAACAGTTCTATTCTAATCAAAGGTTCCAGGGGAATGGCCTTGGAACGAACATTAGGTTTTTTGTAGCCAACAATATATTCAAATTATGGGCGCCATCTTCAATCTGATGGCGCTTTTTTTGTTTAAATAAGTATCAAGAATCCGGTCAGGTTTTCTTTTTTGTTCTATGGGCTTTTGTTTGAAATGTTAAAAGGCAAACCGTTTACCACATTAAGAAAATTAAGATTTACATTGTCTTGTGTTCGCCTATTCTTAATGGTTTGAATGTTTTCAAAACTAAAACATAAGCAACTTAATGGTTCTTAATTTTTATCTTAATGGTTTAAAAAAAGAATTGGCTCACAATATTTCCAGTAGAGCCTTTTTTTTTAATCGGTATCGAGTCAGTTTGATTCCAGTGCTTGAAATGTTCATGATTTCGGTGGATAAATCCAGTTCGCGAGGAGAAATGGTGGGCTTTTTTTCTTTTAATTTTTTAAGAAAATCCAAATGCAGGTTTTTGATGTGTTTTTGTATTGATTGTGAAGTAGTAAAATTAATATTACCGAAAATCAATAGTATAACTTGTAGGAAATTCAGAAAAATGAAATTGATGAAATTGCCCGTTTTCTAAATTTTTCCGGCTGTTTTTCCGGCCCCTGGTCAAGTATGTTAAACCATTGCCGCGAAAAAAAATCATAAGAGTGGGTGTAATGTCTGTCGCGGGTAGTTGTTTTTATGATTGAAGTATTGTCAAAAAAACCGTTTTTTCGACAGAATTGATAGTTGCGTTATTTTGATGACAACGGGGGAGATTAATTTCTTTGTTTTCTCAAAATGATGACAGGGGGATTAGCGGGGTAATTTGTTTATCTAAATTTTAATCGAAAATAAATTTGTATTTAATAATAATTTTAGAAATAAATTTTGTAATGTGTAAAAAAAACATCAGTAAATGATAAAAATCTATTAACATACAATTAACATTTTTTCTGTTTTTGTGAATGTTTTAGTAAGTTTTTACAGAAATAATACAATTTACTTTAACTAACCAAAAAAAAATTAGAAAAATGAAATTAACAAAATTACTTATTTTTTGTTTTTTATCCGTTCTATTTTCCGTTTATGGACAAGCACAGGATGTTTCCATAAAAGGGAAAATAATTGACGAAAACGGATTACCCATTCCGGGAGTTTCCATTTTAATTAAAGGAACAACAAAGGCAACTGTTTCGGACATGGATGGAAGTTACCAACTAAAGGCCGATTCCAATGGTACTTTAGTTTTTAGTTTTGTGGGATACGCCACCGTTCAAGAAACCATCAAGGGCAGAAGTACCATTGATGTAAAACTAAAACCTGAATCGCAATCGTTGCAGGAAGTGGTTGTAATTGGATATGGTACCCAGAAAAAAGGCCTTATCACGGGAGCAAGTTCCAACTTTAAAGGAGAAGACTTGGCATCGCTGAACACGGGTTCGGCAATGGATGCCCTTCAAGGAATTGCACCGGGTATCAGCATTACCAAAAACAACGGTTCGCCTGGAGCAGGTACTAGGGTGACCATTCGTGGACTGGGTACTATTGGTAATTCAAATCCATTATATGTAGTCGATGGAGTGTCGGTAGGAAATATCGATTATTTGAATCCTTCTGACATTGAGTCTGTCGATGTGTTGAAAGACGCCGCTTCTGCAGCCATCTACGGTTCCAGAGCTGCCAATGGGGTTGTTTTGATCACCACCGTAAAAGGGCGTAAAGATCGTCCGGCAAAAATTAGCTATGATTACTATTTCGGTTTGCAAAACATATACAAAAACTTGGATCCGTTAAACGCCCAAGAATACATGTACATCAATGACGAAGGAATGGTTAATGACGGGAAAGCTCCTATCAACTGGAATGCAATGGTGCACGACAACAGCTGGTTGGAAACCAATTATCCTGGAGCAGGAAAACAATTGGGTGACGAAATTTGGGAAAAACTGCAAAATGGTTGGGAAGGAACCAACTGGATTGACGAAATGACCAAAAAAGACGCCCCTGTTGTAAACCACTCCCTAAACATTACGGGTGGTAGTGAAGACATTGTTTATTCTGCTGGGCTTTCTTATTTTGAACAAGACGGTATTCTTGGCGGAAACATTACCGATGCAGGATACAAAAGATTGACTGCCCGATTCAACACCCAAATGGTATTGAAGAAAAACGACAGTCACAACATCATTACTGTTGGAGAAAACTTTACCTATTCAAATACTCAAAATAGAGCAGTGGCCACCGGCAACATCTATTGGAATGATTTGCACAACGCATTGGTTCAGAATCCTTTGCAGCCTGCTTACTGGCAAACCGCAATCGATAGAAATATCAATGAATTTGGATATACTCCTACATTGGACGGTTTGAATACTGGTCAAACAAATCCTGTAGCCGTGATGTTTTACAGAAACAACTACAATTATGGCAAAGGCAATAACATTACCGGAAATGCCTTTTTGGAAATTGAACCTGTAAAAGATTTGAAATTCAAAACGATTTATGGTGTTGATTCCTGGTTTGGGCACAGCAGATCGATGAATCCAACCTATCATTTAGGTGTTCTTTACAACGATGCCACGGATGGAGCCACTCAAAGCGAATATTTTGGAGCCAGAACTACTTGGACGAACACCTTGTCTTATGACACCAACTTTGGAGGCCATAAGCTTTCAAGCGTAATAGGAACTGAATTGGTTCGCAATCAAATCAATGACAATGTAAGTGCGACCAGAAATAATTTATTGTTTCCGGGCAATCCAAAATACGCCTATCTAAACAATACCCAAAGCCCCGCTTCTATTGCCGACATTAATGCCAGTGGTGCCGATTGGTCTGCCGGTGGTGGAGCCATTCAATCTTTCTTTGCTAGAGCCCAATACGATTACAAAGAGAAATACATGCTTTCGGCCACAATGCGTGCCGATGGTTCTTCAAGGTTTGCAGAAAAAAACAGATGGGGTTATTTTCCATCGATTTCAGGTGGTTGGATAATCACCAAAGAAGATTTTATGGCAAGCACTTCAAAGATTCTTAATTTTGCCAAATTGAGGGGAAGTTGGGGACAAAATGGAAACGAAGAAATTGATTCTTTTCAATACCAATCCAATATTAATTATTCTTTTCCAGGCTACTTTTTTGGCGATACCAAACCTGTTTCAGGTACAACGGCAATTTTGGCCAATGTTCCTAATCCTGACATAAAATGGGAAACTTCAGAACAATTGGACTTTGGTATCGATGCCAGATTATTTGATTCCAAATTAGGAGTGACTTTTGACTGGTACAAAAAAACAACCAAAGACTGGTTGGTTAGGGCTCCAGCTCTTGGAACCCAAGGTGCACCACCTTCTTTCATCAACGGTGGAGATGTTGAAAACTCGGGTGTGGAATATTCCGTAAACTGGAACGACAAAGTAGGGGGTTTCAAATATGGTATCACCCTAAGCGGTGCCCACAACAAAAACGAAGTGACTAGAATTGAAAATACCGATGGTATCATCCACGGACCAAGCAATGTCCTTTCTCAAGGTACTGGAGAAGTTTCCAGAGTACAAGTAGGACAACCAATTGGATATTTCTATGGGTACCAAACAGCCGGTATCATACAAAACCAAAATGAGGCAGATGCATGGTTAACCCCTAGCGGAAAACCATATTTTAGCGATCAACGCCCTGGTGATGTTCGTTTTGTGGATCAAAATCAAGACGGATTAATTGACGAAAAAGACATGGTTTATTTGGGGAACCCCAATCCAGATTTTGAATTGGGTATCCAGTTGAATTTGGAATACAAAAATGTCTATCTAAACACTACTCTGGCAGGTAAATATGGCATGCAAGTAATGCAATCCTACCGTTCTTTTGCCGATAGCCCCAAACAAAACTATACGACTGCCGTATTCGATCGTTGGCACGGTGAAGGCACTTCAAACAAAATGCCGAGATTGTCTTCGGTGTCCAACAGAAATACCCAATATGTTTCTGATATCTACATGCATGATGCTGATTATTTAAGAATTAACAACTTAACTTTAGGGTATAATTTCAACGAAGTGCTTTCTGCTTTTAAATTTGTGTCCAATCTAAAAGTATATGTAGCCGTAAACAACTTGTACACTTTTACCAAGTATGACGGAATGGATCCAGAAGTACGTTTTGGACACGATGCCAGTTGGGCTTCAGGAATTGACCTAGGCTTGTATCCTCAAGCAAGAACAGTGATGTTTGGATTAAGTGCTGATTTTTAATATAAAAACTCAAAGACAATGAAAAAATTAAT
>JAGNPF010000066.1 GCA_017989775.1 Flavobacterium sp. | reverse complement strand
TTGACGGAATGCGGGTTTTTGGGGCTTGCACCGATAAAATGGATCCTATAACTTCCTACGTCGAGGTCTCAAATTTGTCCGAAGCGACGATAAAATCGGGGCAACAGGGCAGTTGTCACGGTGCCACCATTGGTGGTTCGATCGATTTGCAAAGAAACCGCAGCGGATTTTCGGATTTGGGTTGGGACGCTTCCATAAATACGGGTTTTGAAACCAACAGTCAACAAAAAATTATGGGTTCGGCCGTAAATTATACCGATAAATCGTTTTACATCGACACGGATTTCATGTTTCGGGATGCCGAGAATTACACCGATGGAAATGGTCAGGAAGTGCAGTTTTCGCAGTTCCGGAAATTCAATGTTTCGGCAACTTCCGGTATTTCTTTGGCCGAAAATAAATTGCTTGAAGGATCGATAATTTATGACAAAGCGACCGATGTGGGTTATCCGGCCTTGCCGATGGATGTTTCCTTGGCCGAAGCCTTGATTACCTCCTTGAAATTTGAATATGTTCCAAAGTCTTCTCAAATCACTAATTGGGAAACCAAAATTTACTACAATACCATCACCCACAAAATGGATGACACCAAGCGGCCTTCGGTTCCCATTCACATGGACATGCCGGGTTGGAGCGACACTTTCGGGTTTTATTCCAAGGTAAAAGGAGTTTCCAACAACCATCATTTTGTTGCCGACTTGAATTCGTTCCACAATCGTTCCGTTGCCGAAATGACGATGTATCCAGCCGATTCCAACGAAAAATTGATGTTCATGTACACTTGGCCAGACGTAAAAACGTTCTATTCGGCCTTGTTTCTGGAGGATAATTGGGTCTTGAACGACCGTTCGAGTTTGAAATTCTCCGGAAGTTTGGCTCGTCATTTCAATGAAGTGGCCAGCGAATTGGGATTGGAAAGTTTGCAGATTTTTTATCCCGACATGAAAGACAGTCAAAGCCGAATTCTGAAAAGCATTTCTTCCAATTATTTGTTTGATGAAAATGGCTTTTCCTATGGTTTTGGATTGGCTTATGGTCAACGTGCCCCTTCGGTTTCTGAAGGCTACGGGTTTTATTTGTTCAATAGTTTTGACCAATACGATTACATTGGAAACCCGGAATTGGAGAACGAAAATTCTATCGAAGGAAGCATTTCCGTTGGCTACAAAACCCAAAAATGGAGTGCAAAAATGTCGTCTTCCTATTTTCATATTTCCAATTATATTGTTGGAAAACCAGACGAGTCCTTGGTTCCAATGACCATTGGCGCCAGCGGAGTGAAAATCTACACGGCTTTGGATTATGCCACGATTTTCAACGCCGACTTGAATTTGGAGTACCAGTTTTCAACCGATTGGAGATGGAAAGGACAATTGGTTTACAGTTATGGAAAAGATTTTGAGGACAAGAATTTGCCTTTCATAAGTCCGTTGCGGTATTTTTCTTCCTTGAATTTCAAGAAGCAAAATTTCTCGTCGGAAATCGCCGTTCAGGGAAATGCGACCCAAACGCAATACAGTCCTTTTTACGGAGAAGACAGAACGCCGTCTTATGCCATCTTGAATTTTGATGCGGGTTATTCTTTTGCTTTTGAAAAAGTGAAATGCAATGTGAAAGCAGGAATCGAGAACATTTTCGACACTTATTATTCCACTTTTTCAGATTGGAACAACATTCCCAGAAAGGGAAGGAATTTCTTTTTGAATGTCGCTTTCGGATTTTAAATAAACTAAAAAGCCTCTCCAATATTCAAATAAACGCTGGCATAATCTTTACTGATTCCAAAATCGAAAGCCACGTTGACCTTTGAATATTTGTTGAATTTCAAGCGGACTCCCGTTCCGATTGCGGGTTGCCAATGCCTGAAATGTTGGCTGTCGTATTCCGATGCCGAAGTGGTATTGGCAAACAAAACACCGCTCACAAAACCATTTGGCGTAATGTTGAATCGGTATTCAGATTCAAAAAAGAGCATGGCATTGCTTCGATACCTGTTTTTTTGAAGTCCTCGTGACGACATTCCGGTGCTGGGCTCGGTTCGGGTCGAAGGCAAATCGAAATAGGGAACATCGCCCGAAACAATAGACCAATAATAGGATCGGAATCCCAAAACACTTGCGGGCATAGGGGATTGAAAAATATTTTCGAACATCGAAAAAGAGGGATTGCCATTTGTTGTCACTGCCAAAAGCGGGACTGTTGTACAAGTAGGTAAAACTCGAATAAAAACCTTTTTGGGGATTGATGATGTTCTTCCTGTTGTCATAGACGATGGGGAAAGACAAGCCGGAAGAAATGCTTTTTCGGGTGGTTGTCTCAGGGAATTCAGGATTGCCAGTGTCGATGTTGGAATCTTTTATTTCAAGTTCGTAATGCTCGTCAAATTGATATCCCAATCCGACGGCAAGGTTGGGAAAAATCCCTTTCAGCACATTTTGATGGAACCGTATTTGTTTGCCGTCAACCAATGTTTCGTTGCTCTCGGGAGTGTTGCCGCCCAGACCCCAAGTGTCCTGCGGGAAGTTTAACGCAAAATATTCGCCAACAAAATTCCAGCTGTTTTCCTTGAGCCAAATCGTGGGATAAAGCTCCACACCGTATTGATTTTTGAAGGAAATATAAGGAATGAAATAAATCGTGGAATTGTTGGTATTGGATTTGTCGCCCAACAAAAAAGTGGCGTTGAAGGATGAAACCAGCACTCTTTCGCCTGCGTTTCGGGCGTCAATAGGAAAAAACGAAAAGTTGACTTTCTTGTTCTGGATTTTTTCCTGGCTCCTGTTGATTTTGAATAATTGAATCAAATAATCGACACCGTCTTTTTGGGGAATGGTGTCATTATTGGAAGTGATAAAATACGTGTCCTTGTCTTGGGCCTTGGCTTCAAGAACTACCAACAGCAACAGTAGTGGTAAAAGGAATTTATTTTTCATTCTATAAAAATAGTGAAAATATTTTAGCCCAAAAAACGAATGGAATAATCCAATTGTTTTTAATTTAAATGTTTTAGAGTTGTTTTTTAAGAAATACTTGGGATGGTAATTGGGCGACTTTTATGGCTTTTTATATATCTTTGCTAGATTCAAAAGAAAATATTCAAATAGCCAAATAAAAGATTATGAGAGTTTTATTAGATATAAAGGACAGCAAGGCAATGCATCTTTTAGAAGTGCTTAAGGGATTGTCGTATGTGAAAACAAAAATGATTTCTGAAGAGAAAGCCTTGTTGATGGAAGAGATAAAAGAAGCTGTTGAAGAACTTGCCCTGATACGTCAAGGAAAATTAAAAGGAATTCCTGCAAAACAATTATTGGATGAGTTATAATATTGTTGCTGTTCCTACTTTTAAAAAGGAATTAAAAAGACTGGCAAAAAAATATCATTCACTTAAAACTGACTTGGCCATTCTTTTCGAATCTTTAGAAAAAAATCCAGAACAGGGTACGTTTTTGGGCAAAAACTGTTACAAGATACGTTTGTCAATTAGTTCGAAAAATAAAGGTAAAAGTGGAGGAGCCAGGATTATTACCAATATTGTCATTGCAGAAGAAACTGTTTTCTTGCTTTCAATTTATGACAAATCCGAAAAAGATAATCTAACCGACAAAGAACTTGAAGACCTGATTAGTTCCATACCCGAATAATGGTTCCAGTTTTTTTATTTATTACTGCAACAAAATATAAGATTTTCTATAGCCTTCAATAGAATTTATCTTGTGCTTTTTTAATTAATCTTTACCAATCCGCCACAGTTTTCGTCTCGGTCAATGGATTGTTGCACTATTAAACTTCCAATGGTAATCATGTTTTGCAATTCATACAATTCAGGGTTTACGTTATGGCTTTTAATCTTTTCTTCGACTTCCTTTTTCCAATGGGAAAGTTGCGCTTTGGCTTTGATTAAATCGGCATCATTGCGCACGATTCCGGCATTCTGACGCATCGAAAGTTGTAACTCGGCTTTGGTTTTGGCCACATAATCCGGATTGATTTCTGGTTTTGCAGTTACTTTCCAATCCGAAACGCTTCCAATGGATGGATTTTTTTCCAAAGAAGTGTCGGCCAAATAATGATAAATTTTATCCGAATACACCAAGGCTTCCAAAAGAGAATTGGAGGCCAGACGATTCGCACCATGCAATCCGGTTCGGGAACATTCGCCACAGGCAAATAAATTTTCCACCGAGGTTTTTCCATTTTTGTCCACCACGATTCCGCCACAAAGGTAATGTTGGGCAGGAACCACGGGAATCCAGTCTTTCGCAATATCTATGCCCACTCTTTTGCATCGGTCGTAAATCATCGGGAAATGTTTCTTGAAACCTTCCAAATCCAAATGGGTACAATCCAGATAAACACATTCGTCGCCGGTTTTTTTGAGTTCCAAATCGATGCTTTGCGAAACAATGTCGCGCGAAGCCAAATCGCCCCTGGAATCATAATCGGGCATAAAGCGATGGCCGTTTTTGGTACGCAAATAAGCGCCAAAACCACGAACCGCCTCCGAAATCAAGAACGAAGTTCCTGTCGAAGCGTCGTATAAAGCGGTGGGGTGAAACTGGATGAATTCCATTTCCTTGATAACGGCATTCGCTCTCGAAGCCATGGCAATTCCGTCGCCGGTGGCAATAACCGGATTGGTGGTGTGACCATACAAATGCCCAATTCCGCCAGTGGCCAATAAGGTAAAATCGGATTGAAAAGTGAGTACTTCCTTTGTTTTTTGATCCAGGACATAAGCACCCAAACAGATGTTGTTTTCGGTAATTAAATCAATTGCTAAATGATAATCCAGAACCGTAATATTTTCTTTTTGATGTACTTGGGATAAAATAGCGCGTTGAATCTCTTGTCCCGTTTGGTCTTTATGATGCACGACCCTGTTTTCGGAATGACCGCCTTCTTTGCCTAAATCCAAGGTTCCTTGGGTGTTTTTGTCAAATTTGGCGCCCCATTCAATCAATTCCTTCAACCGTTTTGGGCCTTCGGTGATGACCATTTCTACCACGGATTCGTCACACAAACCATCGCCACAAATCAAAGTGTCTTGAATGTGTTTGTCATAAGAATCTCCAATGATGTCGGTGACAATCGCAATTCCGCCTTGGGCATATCGCGTGTTGGATTCGTTTTCGTTGGCCTTGGTGACAATCGTGACTTTTTTGTCTGGAAATCGTTCGGCAATTTTTACGGCAAAAGTCAATCCCGCCACGCCGGAACCGATGATTAGGTAATTGGTTTGGATCATTATTTGGATAATTCAAGCATGCGTTCAATAGGAACCAATGCTTTTTTCATGATGTCGTCTGGAACAGTGATTTCTGGAGTTTCGTTGAGCAAACAATCGTACACTTTTTGCAGGGTGTTCATTTTCATGTAACCGCATTCGCTGCAAGCGCAAGTGTTGTCTTCATTGGAAGGTGCCGGAATCAATATTTTTTCGGGAACTTCTTGCTTCATTTTATGAAGAATGCCTGCTTCGGTAGCCACGATAAATTTGTTGCTTGGGTCTTTTTTGACAAAATCAATCATTCCCGCAGTCGAACCGATGTAGTTGGCCGTTTTCAGGATATGCGTTTCCGATTCCGGGTGCGCAATGATTTTGGCATCTGGATTTTCTTTGTAAAGTGCAATCAGTTTGTCCAATGAAAAAGCTTCGTGCACCACGCAGGAACCGTCCCAAAGCAACATTTTGCGTCCGGTTTTTTCCATTACGTATTTACCCAAGTTTTTGTCCGGGGCAAAGATGATGGGTTTGTCTTTCGGGATGGATTCGACAATTTTGACGGCATTCGACGAAGTCACCACGATGTCGGTCAAGGCTTTCACTTCGGCAGAACAATTTACGTAAGTAATGACAATGTGGTCAGGATGTGCTTCTGTAAATTTCTTGAACTCTTCCGGAGGACAGGATTCGGCGAGGGAACAACCCGCTTTCAAATCGGGAAGGATTACTTTTTTGGACGGGTTCAATATTTTGGCCGTTTCGGCCATGAAATGTACACCCGCAAAAAGGATGATGTCGGCATCCACTTTCATCGCTTCCTGGGACAATCCCAAGCTGTCGCCCACATAATCTGCCACATCTTGAATATCGGCTTCTTGATAGTAATGCGCCAGAATAACCGCATTTTTCTCTTTCTTCAGTTCCAGTATTCGTTCTTTAAGACTTTTCATCCTTAATCAAATTTTAGTATTCTTGTTGTTGATTATTTTTTGACGTAAAAATAATATCGCACAAAGATACACTTATTTTGAAAAACAATAAATTGAAAAAAAGTTATGTATCTGTCTTTTTTTGATTGGATGACCATTTCGAATGTTAAAAAAAGCGCCCAAGTAATTAAGGATAAGAAGGTATGATAATTATCAGGTTTTATGCTAAAGGCTTTCACGACCTTTGCCCGATATATATTAAACCAAATTATTTTACGCATGACAACAAATAAACCGTTACATACTTTCCACATTCCAGTAATGGGATTGGCGTACACGATTGATAGCCCCATTCGAGTGGCTAAGTTTGGAATCTCATCCGTTATTGCACTTGCCGATGATGAACTGATTGAGAAAATGAGAGCTTTTTACAGTGAGAAATTTGATGTTCCTTATCAAGAGATTACCAAAAAATTCCACGATTATCGTGCCGAACGCATCACTTCCTATTTGAACTTGGTGGATAAAATCGTGAAAGAAAAATTCGAAAATTTCAAGACGGAATTGTCTGAAAGCAAACACGCATTGGAAAATTACATTGCGATGTTGCCCAACAAATCCGAAATCAAACAAGGCTTAGAACACCTTTTGGAAGACGGAATCGCGATGAAGGAAAACGTCATGAAATACCTGGAAGAGCATCTTTGTTCTGGGGATATCGACGTGAATATCATGACCAAATTGGACAAAGACAATTTCGTGAACAACGAGCAATTGCCTGTGGAATTCAACGATGCACACGCTGCTCTTCGTGGTTTTGCCAACAGCAATTTGTCTTCTTCCATCGTATTGTCGGCAGGGATGAATCCAAGATTGTTCGCTTATTTCGAGAATTTTTCTTGTTTCTATCCTGATGCAAACAATAATCTGGAAAAGAAAATTATCCTGAAAGTGAGCGATTTCCGTTCGGCGATGATTCAAGGAAATTACTTGGCCAAAAAAGGGCTTTGGGTTTCAGAATACCGCATCGAATCGGGATTGAATTGTGGTGGACACGCTTTTGCAACAGAAGGAATTTTGCTGGGACCCATCTTGGAAGAATTCAAGCATAAAAAAGACCAATTGGTGCAATCGGCTCACGATATCA
>JAGNPF010000065.1:2968-7396 GCA_017989775.1 Flavobacterium sp. | reverse complement strand
CCATTCCGTTTTATTCCATCGGGATTCATCCGTTGTACATAGACGAAAACCGATTGGAAAAAGATTTCCAGGTGGTAAACGAAAAATTGGCCTTGCCGGAATGTTTGGCCCTTGGCGAATGTGGTCTGGACAAACGCGGCGAAACCCCGTTTGAAATACAGCAATCGGTTTTCGAAAAACAGTTGGCCTTGGCCGAAAAACACCAAAAACCGGTCGTGATTCATTGCGTGGCCGCTTTTCAGGAACTCATCGAAACCAAGAAGAGATTGAAAATCAAGGTTCCCATGATTGTCCACGGATTTTCCAAAAAAGCGGAACTCGCCAAGCAATTGATAGACAATGGGTTTTATGTTTCGTTTGGGAAAAATTTGTTGCGAAACCCGGAATTGGAACCGGTTTTTAAAAGCATTCCAAACGATAAATTCTTGCTCGAAACCGACATGGTAGAGGAAGGAATTCAGGATGTTTACGCCTTGGCTGCGAAATATAAAGAAATGGAATTAGGAGAATTACAGAATATTGTGAATAAAAATTATAATGAAATTTTTGTCATTTCATAAATAATAAACCAAAAGCAACAAACCAAAAACAAAATGGCAGAATGGACGGAAAGAGCCGAGCTCTTATTTAAGGCAGAAGGATTAGACAAATTAAGAAACGCCAACATTTTGGTCGTGGGATTGGGAGGCGTGGGTTCCTTTGCCGTCGAATTTTTGGCAAGAGCCGGAGTGGGAAAAATGACCATCGTGGATGGAGATATCGTCGATATTACCAACATCAACCGACAATTGCCCGCTTTGCATTCGACCGTTGGTGAACCCAAAGTAACCATCGTTGGCGACCGATTGATGGACATCAACCCGGAATTGCAATTGACCCGAATTCGGGAATTTCTATCACCGGAACGGGCTTTCGAAATTGTTTCGGACGAATATGATTATGTTTTGGATTGCATCGACAGCGTGACGCCAAAACTGAATTTGATAATCGCCGCCAAACGCAAAAAGGTGAAAATCATTTCCTCGATGGGGGCAGGAGGAAAGATGGAAGCGGCAAAAGTGAAGGTGTCCGACATTTCAAAAACAATCAATTGTAAGTTGGCCAGAACGATTAGAAAGCGTCTCAAAAAAGAAAGAATTAACAAAGTAAAAGTGGTTTTTTCCTCTGAAATCCAGGATGAAGCGAGCCTGAAAATGACCGATGGTTCCAATTTCAAGAAATCATTTTACGGAACCAACAGTTATATGCCGGGATTATTTGGCTTGTACGCCGCCGAAACCGTAATCCGCCATTTACTTAAAAATTAGTTTTTTGTTGTCTGTTTTCAGTTCTTGTTGCGACTGAAACCTGAAACCCGAAACTTGAAACCCGAAACCTAAAATGAACTACCTAAAACTCATTCGCTTCCAAAACCTGTTGATGCTGGCCTTGATGCAGCTTGTTTTCAGATATGGTTTTCTGGAATTGCAAAATATTCCGTTGGCTTTGGCCGATTGGCAATTCTACATTTTGGTTTTGGCAACGGTTTGTATCGCTGCCGGTGGCTACATCATCAACAATATTTTTGACGTGGAAACCGATACCGAAAACAAACCCGAAAACGTGATTGTCGGCAAGTTTATTTCCGAAACCAAGGCCTATAATTTGTATATTGGTTTTACTGTCATTGGCGTGGCGATGGGTTTTTATTTGGCAAATCTAATCGAAAAACCGAGTTTTGCTGCCCTTTTTATAATCATTGCGGCGACGCTTTATTTTTATGCCACGAGCTTGAAACAAAGCTTGCTCATTGGCAATTTTATCGTGGCTTTGCTGCTTTCGGTTAGCGTGGTCATTGTCGGGATTTTCTGTTTGTATCCAGTGACTTTTGAGGAAAACAGGCCTGTTATGGGATTGCTTTTCGGTATTCTTCTGGATTATGCCCTCTTTGCTTTCATCATCAATTTCATCAGGGAGATAGTTAAAGACTTGCAAGATGTAAACGGAGATTTGAATCAGGGAATGAATACGTTGCCGATTGTTTTTGGCGTTAAAAAAACCACAAAATTGGTTTTCGTGCTGGGTTTTGTTCCCATAATTTGCATCGTTTATTACATCAATGCCAATTTGTTTGCTTCGGGATTGCTGTATGCAACAGTTTATGGATTGGTTTTCATATTGGCTCCGCTGCTTTATTTTTCGACAAAAATTTGGTCGGCAGCGACAAGCCAGGATTTTCAACATTTGAGCACCGTCCTGAAATGGATATTGTTTTTCGGAATACTTTCCATTGGGATCATCAACCTTAACATTCAATGCAATGCTTAAAAATAAATTACAAAAATACAAGCTGGTTTTGGCATCGGGTTCGCCAAGACGCCAGCAATTCTTCAAGGATCTGGACCTGGATTTTGAAATCCGCCTGAAGGAAATAGAGGAGGTTTTCCCGCCGGAATTGAAGAGGGAAGAAATCACCAATTATCTGGCCGAATTGAAAGCCAATGCTTTTGAAGGCGAATTGAAAAACGACGAAATCCTCATCACGAGCGACACCATCGTGTGGCACAAGGACAAGGCTTTGGGAAAACCAAAAGACGCCCAAGATGCCTTTGAAATCCTGAAATCTTTGTCGGATGCGACCCACGAAGTCATCACCTCGGTTTGTTTCAAGACGAATTTTGATATTGAAGTCATTTATGAAGTGACTAGGGTTACTTTCAACGAATTGAGCGATGAAGCCATTCAGTATTACATAGAGAACTACAAGCCTTTTGACAAGGCGGGAGCCTACGGCATCCAGGAATGGATAGGTTTTGTGGGCGTTTCCAAAATTGAAGGTTCCTATGCCAATGTCATGGGGATGCCAACCGACAAAGTTTACGAATATTTGAGTAAATTAGCCTAAAAATAGTGGTTATGGATTTCTTTAATGATTTTACAAAAGAATTAATTGCAACAGGAATTTTATGTATCGTGTTTGTTTTGACACGACTTATTGTTTCAAAATTGGTTAGAAGTTTTGCCAAGAGAAGCCAAACCATAGAAAAAAGAACCCGATTGGTGCTCAAATACATTCATTTGCTGATGAATATTATGGCTTTGGTTGCTTTAATCATCATTTGGGGGGTTCAAACAAAAGATATTTTCATAGTGCTTTCCTCCATCACCACGGTGGTTGGAGTGGCCATGTTTGCCCAATGGTCGATTTTGAGCAATATAACATCGGGGATTATTTTGTTTTTTTCCTTTCCGTATAAAATTGGGGATTATATTTTTATTCACAACAAAGATTTTCCCATCGAGGCCGAAATAGAGGATATTGGCGCTTTTCACGTGTATTTGAAAACCAAGGAAGGCGAAATAATAGTCTATCCCAATAATTTGATGTTGCAAATTGGGATAACCATTTTAAAACATCCCGACGAAGAAAAGGAATTTACGGATTGATTAATAGTCGAATATTTCGCACTTTCCAGATTTCGCTGGCCTATTATCCAATGATACCGGGTAGCGGGAACAATGTCTTGAAAACAAATGCATTCGAAACTTCGGACTTTGGATTCCAGGATTTTGGTTTGTCCAAGCCAAGAACCGTGATTTACAAATGATGGAATGGTGGACAAAACACGGGGTATTCATTTTAAAAAAGTTCGACACACACCACGCCATCAGCACACACGAGCAAAGCTTTTCTTTTGGCTAATAAAAGTCTGCGATAATCTGCGTGGAAAAAATCTGTTAAATCCTAATGCGGATTTTGGGTTTAAGTGCGAATGCCCTGGGCAAGACACCGCTTTTTGCCTGTTCGGGATTGTTTTTCAAGACCTGGATTTTGTGTGGCAAATGAAAATCGGCATGATTTTTGAAAATTGAAAGCGAGATGAAGTCAATATTTGTTTAACCTAAAAAAACAAAAAGATGAAAACTTTAAAATTGATTACGGCAGGAGTATTGCTTTTTATGTCGAGCATGATGCATTCGCAGGTTTCGGTCAACGTGAACATAGGCGTGCCTCCACCATGGGGCCCCGTGGGATATGCCAATGTGGGCTTCTATTATTTGCCCGACATCGAGGCTTATTACGACATTGGGGCCACCCAGTTTATTTATTTTCAAGGCGGAAAATGGTGTAGATCAAAATATTTGCCGGGACCTTACAGGAATTATGATTTGTACAATGGATACAAAGTGGTTTTGAGGGATTATCACGGCCACCATCCGTATTATTATTTCAATAGTCACAAAGCCAAATACCATAAAGGATACAAAGGAAATGGACCACAGAAATCCATCGGCAAGAATCCAAATTACCATAACAACAGGGATAATTACAAAGGAAACAAAGGGAACAATGGAAACCAGGGGTATAAACAAGGAAAAGACCACAAAGAAAAAGGAAATAAAAACCATTAAAATCTAAATTTTGTCCAGGAAAAGAGGGGGTCAATT
>JAGNPF010000065.1:0-2868 GCA_017989775.1 Flavobacterium sp. | reverse complement strand
AAAGAGGGGGTCAATTTTGGTTCTCTCTTTTTTTTGGTTCTACTGGCTTTTGTGTGAAAAACTAAAAGGTAAACCATTAAGCACATCAAGAAAATTAAGATTTACATTGACCTAGGTTAGCCTATTCTTGATGGTTTGAAAAATTACCCCAAACTGAAACAAAAGCAACTTGATGACTCTTAATGGGTTGAAAAAAGAATGGCTCACAACATTTCCATTAGAACCATTTTTTTAAATCAAATTGTTCCTTTTTACCAAAGAAAATCTAAAATGCTATACAGAAAATTATTTAATTGCTACATTTGGACTAATTGCCAATCAAACAGCCGAAAAATGCAGAAAGCCTTGATCGCGTCTCTTGTTGTTTTCCTTCTTGCTTTCCAGACCACAAGTGCACAACAACCCCAAAAATCGAATTCCGTGGAAATTTACAACCAAATCCAGAAATTGAATTTCCTGGGTTCGGTGCTTTATGTTGCCGCACATCCCGATGACGAAAACACCCGCTTGATATCTTATTTTTCCAATGAAACCAAAGCCAGAACCGCTTATTTGTCATTGACTCGAGGCGATGGCGGACAAAATTTGATAGGGTCGCAATTGCGGGAATTGCTCGGGGTAATCAGGACGCAGGAATTAATCGAAGCCCGAAAAATTGACGGTGGCGAACAGTTCTTTACGCGAGCCAACGATTTTGGTTTTTCGAAAAATCCGGAAGAAACATTGGAAATTTGGGACAAGGAAAAAGTGCTTTCCGATATTATTTTTGCCATTCGAAAATTCCAGCCCGATGTCATCATCAACCGTTTTGACCATAGGACATCTGGAAACACCCACGGTCACCATTCGGCCTCGGCCATTCTGAGTGTCGAAAGTTTCGATAAAGCCAATGACCCGACCGTTTTTCCCGAGCAATTGGGTTTGGTGCAACCCTGGCAAACCAAACGCCAGTTTTTCAATCCATCGGTTTGGTTTTACGGAAGCCAGGAAAAATTTGACGCTGCCGACAAATCGAATTTTATTTCGATGCAAACCGGCGTTTATTATCCGTCAATCGGAAAATCAAACCAGGAAATCGCCGCCTTGAGTCGCAGTTGCCATCAATCCCAAGGTTTTGGAAGCACCGGAAGTCGGGGAGGGGAAACCGAATATTTGGAGTTGATAAATGGAAATTTGCCAATGGACAAATCGTCTATTTTTGAAGGAATAGACACTTCATGGAATCGGGTCAATGGCGGAAAACCCATTGGCGAACTGATTTCGGGAATAATTGACGAATTCGATTTTGCCAATCCTTGGGCCAGCGTCCCGGATTTGGCAAAAGCCTATGCGATGCTGCAAACCTTGGAAGACAATCATTGGAAATCCATTAAATCCGAAGAAATTAAAAAAATCATTGCCTCTTGTGCCGGTTTGTATCTGGAAGCGGTGGTCCCAAACCAGGAAGCAATACCCGGAAGCCTCCTGAAATTGAAAATCGAGGCGATAAACAGGAGTCCAATCGACATACAATGGATCAGCATAACCACTTTGCCCGACCACAAAAACACGGTTCAAAACAAATTGCTCAAAAATAACGCCTTGCAAAAAACGACACTCGACCTGCAATTGCCGTCCCCGATGGAATACACGCAACCTTATTGGCTGAAAGACAAGGGAACCGAAGGGATTTATGCCGTTGCCAACCAGAAAAACATCGGAATCCCGGATATTATCAGGGAAACGAAAGTGGTTTTCAACCTGCAAATCGAAGGGGTTGAAATTCCGTTTGAACGCACCGTGATTTACAAATACAACGACAAGGTAAAAGGGGAGGTTTACAATTATCTGGACGTTGTTCCCGAAATAACCACTAGTATTCAAGACAAGGTATCGCTTTTTACGACAGCCAAAAAGAAAAACGTCGCCGTTAAAATCAAGGCGGGAAAAGATGCGGTAAAAGGAGATTTGCAATTGGAACTGCCCAAAAATTGGCTGGTTGAGCCCAAATCGATTCCATTCAATCTAGAAAAAAAAGGCAGTGAACAAACACTCTATTTTGAAGTGGGGCCGCCCAATTCGCCGGAGGAAGTGGTGGCCAAAAGTGTCGCCATCGTCGATGGCAAAAGGTACGACCAGGAACAAGTTATCATCGATTTTGGTCATATCACGAAGCAACAAGTGCTGAGACCCTCGGAATCGAAGTTCGTTCGATTTGATTTAAAAACAAAAGAACAACGAATCGCCTACATAATGGGTGCCGGTGACCAGGTTCCCAATAGTTTGAGGCAAATGGGCTACAAAGTAAACTTGATGCATCCCGAAGAAATTTCTCCCGAGAAACTGGCCAGTTTTGACGTGGTCATGACCGGAATTCGGGCTTTTAACACGATTGAAGTATTGGCAAACAAACAAAATATTCTTTTCGAATTTGTGAGGTCGGGCAAAACCATGATTGTACAATACAATACCCCTGACATCAGGTACAATATTGCTCCCTATCCGATGAACATTTCCCAGGACAGGGTCACGGACGAGAATGCCGAAGTTCGGTTTTTGGCACCCAATCATCCTGTCTTGAATTATCCGAATGCCATTTCTGCCAAAGATTTTCAAGGCTGGAAACAGGAGCAGGGATTGTATTATCCCAACGAGTATGATAAAGCCTTCACGTCCATCTTGTCTTCCAATGACAAAGGGGAAAGTCCAAAAAATGGAGGGCTGTTAATTGCACCCTACGGAAAAGGACACTATATTTATACCGGATTGAGTTTTTTCAGGGAATTGCCGGAAGGGGTTTCGGGAGCCTACAAAATATTGGCCAACATGATATCCTTGAAATCGACGGTGACAATTCCTGCCGAAAAAGATAAACTTTAAAAACAAAAT
>JAGNPF010000064.1 GCA_017989775.1 Flavobacterium sp. | reverse complement strand
TTTGGCCTTGATTTCGTGAATCACTTTCATCGCGCTCATGTGGTCAATTCCGGGGTCAAGACCCACTTCGTTCATGAAAATCAAATTGTTTTCTTTGGCCGCGACATCCAATTCCTGCATCGCATCGCTGATGTAGGAAGCCGTGACCAAATGTTTTTTATGGGCAATACAATCCTTGGCGACTTCAATGTGCAAATGTGCCGGCAGCATCGAAATAACGATATCCGCTTTTTGAACCAATTCCTTTCTTTGATTTTGGTCGAAAATATCCAACGCCATTGCGGTTGCATTGGGATGATTGTTGGTTTTCTTCTGGGCGGAAGCCAATGACAAATCCCCAATAATAAGGTGCAAGTTTTCCTCGTTGGATTTGTTTAAAAGATATTGAATCAAGGACGAAGCCGATCTTCCCGCCCCGATGATTAGAATGGTTCTCATAACTGTGATTGTTAAGACAAACGTAAGTTAATCAATAAGTACCCAACTTAACAAAAAAAGTTGACACGAATTTCACGAATTTGCACAAATTCAGGATTCCATAGAATTTCACAAAAAACAAAGACAACAGAAAGTAACGTTAAAATTGATTTTGTTTGACGGGAAAGCGATATTTTTGCAATCAAATTTTACACGAAATGGACAAAAAAATAATTTCCACGGGAGCAATTTTCGGAATGCTGGCCATCATTTTGGGCGCTTTCGGGGCACACGCCTTAAAAAAAGTTTTATCAATCGAGGAATTGGCCACGTTCGAAACGGGTGTCAAATACCAAATGTACCACGCACTGTTTTTGCTGTTCATTGGACTAGCTTCCGGAATTCCAGAAAAGACGAAGAAAACTATTTACAATTTGGTAGTTTTTGGAGTGCTGTTCTTTTCGGGTTCCATTTATTTGTTGGCGACCAACGGCCATTTCCTTTCTTTTGATTTCAAAATTATAGGATTTGTAACTCCCATAGGTGGATTACTATTAATTTTGGCTTGGGGAGCATTATTGTTGAATTATTTCAATAAAAAATCATAAAATTACTGTAAACCAAACTTATACGGATTTTAATTTCTACTTTTGCACCCATAAGTTAAATTATTCGAAATCGATTTCGTTTACAATTCAAGATCGATTTTTTTAATTTTCGGCATTTGCGAATGCAGAAATTTAGGCCAAGGCTAATCCCTGGTTTCGTTAATATTAATTCAAAAACAAAAAGAGCTGCTCGAAAACGAACAGCTCTTTTTTTATGTCTTCAAATAAAATTTATTTTTTAGCGGCATCAATTCGTTTTTGAAAATCTTCCCAATTATAAAAATGAAAAGTCATTCCGTTGCTCATCGCCACGAACATTCCTTTTTGAAATTGTCCACCCAAATTTAATGCCGTCACATCCGCTCCGTCACATTCTATGGTAGAAGTTGGAATTTCGGCCAATAACGGATATTCATTGGCATTGTCATTCGAACCTTCCCTTGGATATACCATAAAAGTATTGGCTTGCTGGTTGGACACCAAAATATAACCGGTGGTTGCTGTTGTTTTGTAAATAGCAATTCCTTCATTATCGGCTTTGAAATCCTTTTGACCAAAAAGAGCCAGTTCCGAATTGTCATTCAAGGCAGGATCGGCTTTGTATTTCCGGATTCCAAATTGTTCGTCGCAATAATAAAGAACTCCCAATTCATTATCCACGGCTATGGCTTCGATTTCTTTTTTGCCACTGTATTTGCCGAATTTTCGAACCACATTCGCTCCTGCTTTTCCATTGCCTGCATCGGTCAATTGGTATTGCCACAAATAGGTTTCGGATGGGCCGCTTTTTCTGCCAACGATGGCGAAAATAGCATTGTCATTTGCACGAGTGTACAAAGCAATTCCCATTGGGTCACGTTCCAATTCCCCATCAAAAACGGCAATTCCTCCATTGTCAATTGGTTTTAAATCAGGCAAACTGAAAACTCGGATTCTATTATTTTCTCTTTCGGTAGTTACGGCAACGTCTACTTTTTTACCATCAATTACCAACCCATAAGCGATATCTACATTATTCGGACGCTTCAACACTTCTGATTTGGCAATGATTTTTCCATTCAAATCAAAAGCATACAAACCACCGTCGGTATCTTTGTCGGTTCCAATAATGATGCTTTTTGTGGCATCGGCAGGATTGATCCAAATAGCGGGATCATCGGTATCGTGGGGCAACACTTCTGTTACAACGGCAGGTTTTAATGCGTTTTTCTGAATAGGTGCCAACTTATTACTACAAGAAGCCAAGGAAACTATTGCGAATGCAATGACTAATTTATTTCTATTTTTCATTTCTATTTTTTTTCAATTTGGGTTGTGTATAAAATCTTTCCTTCACCATCGACCACTTGTGCCAGCAATTTTGAATTGGTAATGGAGAAGGTCATGAAACCTGATTTTTCGGCAAAAAACAAAGTCCCTTCTCTTTCACCACTTGGACGAACCGTACAAGCTGCACCAGACAAAAACTGTGTGGTATAACGTCCTTTGGGTTTAATAATTTGTAAATCGTGTTCGTGACCGCAGAAATAAGCATCCACTTTATTGTTGTCAAAAATAGCTGCAAATTTTTTCTCGAAACTTAAAGTCTCCGAACTGGTTTTGCGTTTTCCTCCGCTATACAAAGGATGGTGGCCTACCACAATTTTCCAAGTTACTTTTTTATCCGTGGTCGCCAATTCTTTTAACAACCATTTTTTTTGAACTAAAGTATCTTGTGCTTTGATGGCTTCGCTCATTTCTGAATCGGCATCGTGATATTTGTCTATAAACGGGGAAGTATCCATAAACAATACTAATACTTTGTTGCCATCTTCTAAATCAAATTCCTTTTTAAAATAGGTGGAAGGCATGTGCCAGCGACGACTTATTTTAGAATAATCGATTTGTGCCTGAACATTCCCCCTGTAATCGTGATTTCCTAATGCCACATACCAATTATTTTGCAAACTATAATCGGTATATACATTTTCAAAAGAAGCAGTCCACGAGTAATCTGTGGTGCTTTGAACTCCGTTTGGATAAAAATTATCGCCCACACTAATTACAAATTCAGAACCAATGGTTGTTGCCGCTTTTCCCATTTGCTTGGCCACTTCTTTTTGATAAAATTGGCCATAGCGCCCAAAATCACCCATTAACAAGAAATTCAAACTGTGATCGACTTTTTGCAATTCTGGAATATAACCTTCTGTATAGCCCGACAATTCTCTCTGTTGCGCAAATACTCCTTGAAAAACCAATGCCAATAAAAAGGTGTAAATTATTTTTTTCATATCTGTAAAATTTATTTTTCAGCGGTCATATCTGTTATGCTTCGCCAGTTCGCCATACTTGGGTCGCCTTTTATTTATTGGTGCTTGCTTGCGCAAACTTCTTGTTAATGGCGATTTTATTGTTATGGCTACTGTAAAAAAGCAAACAGGATATTATATCCTGTTCGCTTTTTTGATTATCTAAAAGCTTTATTTTAAAAGTCAAACTTCAATCCCAAATTGTATCGTGCTTGATAGTATTCTACTTGTTTAGTATGCGATTCAACACCTTGATAATAACGCAACGGTTGGTTAGTCAAGTTATTGGCCTCAGCAAAAATACGAATGTGTGGCGTGATTTTATAAGCCGCATTGGCATCCACAAAAAACTGTTTGTCGTAATAGCTGTCGTTGTATTCTTCTGACCCCAATTCATCTAAATAATCCGAAGTGAAATTGGTGGAAACTCTAGCCGAAAAACGTTTGTTTTCCCAAGACAAGGAACCGTTGAACATGTGCGGAGCCGTTCCGGGAAGACTGATGTCTTTTCTTTCGTTTCCATCTTCATCGGCAATTCCTTTGGCTTCCGAGTTGGTATAAGTATAGTTCAAATAGATCCCGAATCCTTTCAAGAATTTACTTTCGAAGAAATCCAACTGACGTTGAAAAGCGACTTCAAATCCGTAAACATCAACAGTATCTCCATTTTTTGGCTGCACAAATGTCCAATTTTCTCCTACTGGAATTGGGTTATCCTGAGTTGGAAAATCAGCGGCAAATTTTTCTGTTGTATAATTGCTGTCGCTGTAATTATAAATGAAATCGTGTAATTTTTTATAGAAAACACCTCCAGAAATCAAACCAACCGACTTGAAATAATTTTCTGCCATAAAATCATAGTTATACGAATAAGTGGCGTCAAGGTCTGGATTTCCAGCCGTGATTTCCATATCTGAAGCAACGTTGTTTACATAAGGAGCCAAGGCGTAATAATTTGGTCTAGCCAAGGCGGTAGTGGCCGCTGCTCTTAAAATCAAATCTTTGGTAGCGTTGTATTGAACCGTAAGACTTGGCAAAACATTGGTATAAGTGTTGGTGGTATTGATTTCGCTTTCCAATTCTTCTTCGTCCAAAACGCGATTTCCTGTATAATCAATATGGGTATTTTCGACACGGAAACCTACCACCATTGACCATTTGTCGTTAAAATCCTGATCCCATCTTAGGTAAGCCGCATAAATATTTTCTTTGGCGTTGTAATTTACCGCTAAAAATTCTGCTGGATCGGATTCTTTGTCGAATAAAGAAGAATTATTCAAATCAAGGTTTCCTAAAAACTTGGCCGAAGCAAAAGTTCCCGGCACAAATTGACTTCCTGGATTAAAATCTTTTCCATCAAAATAACTGGTCGGAATTTGAGACAACAAATCCATATCGTCGTTGATTGGTTCGTAAGCAAAGAAGTTGTTGTTTCTTGATTTTTCTTTCATTCGAAGACGAAGACCGGTTCTGATGCGTCCTTTTTCCTCTGGAATAATGGTGAACGGAATTCGGATATTTACTTTGGCTCCAAATTCACTTTCCTCGGTATCATTAGTGTTTTCGGAAACAGAATCAAACTTGAATTTATCCAATGCTTCTCCAGTGGTTGTTACCAAAGGAAAATAAGGATCCGACAAATCTTGCGTCATATCCAAGCCTTTTTGACGGTATTCCACATAACGCTCTCCCGGGCGGTATTCTCTAGCGGTGGAATAATTGGTTGCCCAATCCAAGTCCAATTTGGAACTGATTAAGTGCTCTCCACGAAGTGAATAATTTTGCACTCGTTGATCTTCCAATCTTCTGCTTTTGTTTCTGTCGTTATCGATTCCACCTTTGGTTTGACGTTTTACACGACCTTCAAAACCAACGATTTTTTCATCGTCAACAGCATCATAAATGGCTTCGATATCGTCATAAGTAGTTCGGAAACGGTTTTCCCTGTCGTCTCTCCAATTGTAAATGGCATTGGCAAAAAGGGTATTGTTTTCGTTGATTTTATAATCCATTGCCAACGACACACTTCTACGAATACGTTGTACATCGTATTTTCTAATTTCAGATTTCTGAACAAATTCATTTCCAAAATCGTCTTTTACCCATTCGTTTTCTACATTATCCGAACCGTAATCTACATTATTATAAGAACCACTCAATACAGCTCCGAATTTGTTGCTAAAAAATCGATTTCCGTAAACGAAACCGGCTGTGTAAGAAGCCTTTTCGCGTATTGGCAAATACCCTCCAGCTACTGTAGCCGAGATTCTTTCGCCATTTGGAGTAGGACGAGTAATCAAATTTACCGATCCACCAATAGCATCTGCATCCATATCAGGCGTTAATGTTTTGCTTACTTCGATGGTCGAAATCATGTCCGATGGAATCAAATCCATTTGTACATTTCTGTTATCGCCTTCGGCAGATGGAATTCTGTCACCGTTCAAAGTAACCGAGTTCAATGACGGAGCCAAACCTCTGATGATGATGTTTCTGGCTTCACCTTGGTCATTTTGCATCGTAACGCCGGGAACCCTTTTCAAGGCATCTCCAATATTGGCATCTGGAAAACGACCTACTTGGTCAGAAGAAATTACGTTACCTATATTTTTGTTGTGTTTTTGTTGATTCAAAGCTTTGGCTTGACCTTTCAAGATGTCGCCAACCACCACTTCTTTCAACTGAGTACCTGAAGTTTCCAATTCGAAATTGAAAATTCCGTTGGCACCCGCTGCCAAAACCACTTCTCCAGTGGCTGTTGCATAACCAATGTATTTTACCTGAACAGAATAAGTTCCTAGGGTAACATTAAGAAATTCATATCTACCATTTTGATCGGAAATGGTATATTTGTTCATTCCAACAAGTTCGACCATAGCACCGGGCAACGGCATTTTGTCCACTTTGTCCAATACTTTTCCAGAAACAACTCCTTTTTGAGCATATCCAGCAAATGCAAGGAAGAAGAACATCACGATTAAATAATTTTTCATCATTTTTTGTTTAATTAAATTTTGATGCAAAACTAGGTGCCGAACATTAACTTAATTTTTGTTGAAAATTATCATACCGTTATGAATTCCTTTTTGAAAATAGTTTTGATTACATTAAATTAACATTCATTCTGTCAATCAAATAAATGTCAGCTGTTTATACCAATATCCGTTTTTTGGCGTTAAATTTGCAATCATCAATCATCAAATCAAAATCAATCATGTTAAAACAGTTTTTCATCCTCTGCTCTGGAGCCGACAAATCTTTGCTGGAAGGTTGCTCCGAAGGCGAACAAACCAAATATGTGGGTATTGGCGCCACTGTTTTCTTTACCGCCGTTATGGCCTTCATTGCCAGTTCTTATGCCCTTTTCACGGTTTTCGACAATCCATTTATCGCTATGGCATTTGGAATCGTTTGGGGATTGCTTATTTTCAATTTGGATCGGTTCATCGTTTCCACCATTCGAAAAAGAGACAGTTTCAAAAGCGAATTTTTGCAAGCCAGTCCGCGAATTATTTTGGCGATAATCATTGCCATCGTAATTTCGAAGCCTTTGGAAATCAAAATTTTCGAAAAGGAAATCAACACCGTTTTATTGAAAGAAAAAAACGCCATGGCTTTGAACAACAAGAAGGAAGTTGGCAACTATTTCAAATCCGATTTAGACAAAAACAAGGCCGAAACCGACAATCTGAAAGCGGAAATTGCACGTAAAGAAAAAGAAGTGAATGCTCTTTATGAAACTTATATTACCGAAGCCGAAGGAACAAAAGGGACAATGAAATTAGGAAAAGGCCCAGTTTTCAAGGAAAAAATTACCAAACACAATTTGGCTTCCGCCGAACTGGATTCCATCAGGAAAACCAATTTGGCGAAAATAGCCGTCAACGACCAAAAAGCCATAACATTACAAGCCGATTTAGACAAAAAAGTTTCAGAAACTCAACCCATAATCGACGGGTTTGATGGTTTGATGGCGAGAATCAATGCGTTGAACAAACTCCCGTTGATCCCTTCCTTGTTTATAATGTTGTTGTTTTTGGCTATCGAAACTTCGCCAATTATCGCCAAATTGTTGTCCCCAAAAGGGGAATACGATTATAAGTTGGAGGATTTGGAAACGGCCCTGAAAGCCACTCTAT
>JAGNPF010000063.1 GCA_017989775.1 Flavobacterium sp. | reverse complement strand
TATTAAAGGAGTATCTTGCGCCAAAGCTCTTGCAATCAAGACGATTTGCAATTGACCGTCACTGATTTCGTAATGTCTTTTGGATACCAAATGTTCGATTTGGGTCAATGCGATGGCTTCGTTGATTTTTGCAATATCGGTGTCGGTTAATGTTCCAATCCAGTTGGTGTAGGGTTGTCTTCCCAAGGCTATTAGTTCCCAAACAGTCAAATTACTTGGTGGTAATTTTTCGGTTAAAACGACACTTAGGTTTTGTGCCAAAGTCAAAGCATCCAGTTCGTGGATGTTCTTTTCGTTCAGTAAAACAGTTCCTGAAAGCGGTTTTTGGATTCCTGTAATGGTTCTTAAAAGCGTCGATTTCCCGATGCCGTTGGCACCAATCAAGGCAATTAATTTTCCTTTTTCTAAAGACAAGTCAATGTTTTGGGCAATGGTGTCCTTTGCTTTTTTGGACGTATAACCAATGCTGATTTTTGAAGCCTGCAAGATGATTTTATTTTCCATTAGTTCATCATTTTACGTTTTCTAAGCAATAACCAAATCACGATTGGTGCACCAAATAGAGAAGTCACGGCGTTAATTGGCAAGGTAATGTCACTTCCCGGGAGTTGCGAAATACTGTCGCAAACCAACATGATTATCGCGCCCAAAAGCAAGGTGCTCCAAAACAAGATCGTGTGATTGCTCGTTTGAAAAACCAATTTGGCAATATGCGGCACGGCCAATCCTATAAAGGCAATTGGCCCGGCAAAAGCGGTGATGCTTCCCGTCAAAATACTGGTGGCCAAAATGATGATCAATCGGGTTTTTTTGTAATTCATTCCCATACTTCTGGCGTAGTTTTCGCCAAGCAACAAAGCGTTTAAAGGTTTGGTTTTTAGTAGGCTCAAGGCCAATCCGATGGTTGTGCAAATCGATAAAATTACAATCGAGGGCCAAGACAAATTGCCCAGATTTCCCAAGGACCAAAAAGTGAATTTTTGCAATTGTTCGGCAGAGCTGAAATAGGTTAATGTTCCCACAATGGCGCTGGTCAAGCTTCCAAACATCAAGCCTACAATCAGGATTGCCATTGTGTCGCGCAATCGCTGCGAAACCGACAAAACGGCCAACAAAACCAAGAAACTCCCCAGGCTTGAAGCCAAAATAATTCCATAAGAAGAAAGTAAAAATGAAGCTAAAAATGGGGGTAAAAAACCAGCTCCCAAAATAATAATTGCCACACCTAAACTCGCACCCGAACTCAACCCCAAAACATCGGGTCCAGCCAATGGATTTCTGAACAAGGTTTGCATCAACAATCCGCTGATGGCTAATCCCATTCCCACGAGAATAGCCGCAATAGTTTTGGGTAATCGGTAATTGATGATGATGTAATCCCAAGTTTCTTTGCTGGTATTTCCTCCAATAAGGCTATGAAAAACGTCTTTTATGGGAATGGAAACCGAACCCAAGCTGATGTTCAATAACAATAGCAATGCCAATGACAAGGTCAAAAGGGAGAATAGAAGGATATTTCGGTTTTTGTTTTGCAAGTTTGGATTTGTTTGTGTTGTCGTCTGTTCTGGTGTTTTATTAATAAAATGTGTCGAGAACTCAACTGTTATAGGCTTCTCGATACAATTTTCAACATTAAAGCTGTCGCATTAATGTTAAAAATCACTCGAAGTGACGAGCTGAATTTGTTATTTTTCTGTTGTATTAATTACTATTATTCCAATTTCTGGAAGAAATAAAGTTTATGATTCGGCAACAATTCGGGATGTACTATTTTGATAAAATCTTTCAAAACTAAATCGGGGCGAGAAGAGGCTAATTCGAAATAAATAATCCCGCCTTTCGCACCTTTGTTTAGGCTGTACGAATATACTTTTTTATTTTTAAACGAGGCAAATTGATTGTAATGCGGATTGCTGTCGGTCATTTCTTTTAAGGACGAAAAATCGCCGGGAGCAATCCAGAAATCGGCCTTTTGAGCTTTCTCTAAAATGACTTCAAAGGGCACGGCTGAACTTCCGGTTCCTTTGGTATCTGCCCATAAATACTGGGATTGCGCATCTTTTAAAAATAAGGCAGCCCAACTTTCGCCTTGCGGAACATACCATTGATCTTGATACATTGCGCCACAAAGAACAGTAGGTTTTGATGTTGCTTTTTGGGCTAAAGCCAAAGTGGTATTGTATTCCTTTTCAATCTCGGAAAAGAGGGTGTTTGCTTTGGCATCCAATCCGTACAAGGCTCCGAAAAACTTGATCCATTCGGCTTTTCCCAATGGCGATTGTTCGGTCCAATCGCCGTTGAGCATCACTTTCAAACCACTTTTTTGTAAATTATCCAAAGTTGGATTGCTGCTGTTTAACCCAAAACTGACAATTGCATCGGGTTTTATGTCGATTAAAACTTCGGTGTTCAAGTTTTCATTAATCCCTACTTCTCTCACTTTTCCGGCATCAATTCGCTTTCGGGTTTTTTCAGATGAGATGTAATCTGTATTGGGAAAACCTATCAAAGTGTTTTCTACGCCCAATAATTCCAATGCAGGAATATGGGTGGTTGAGGTTACTACAATCGATTTTAGGGGAATTGGAATAATGGTGAATTGCTTCAAACTATCTGGGATGATTCCGTTTTTTTCTTGAAGAATATAGGTAAAACTTTCTTTGGCTTCTGGCCAAGGATTGGTGATTTTTAGAATGGAAAAGCCCTCGTGTTTATAGATTTCCAACCCTTTTGCATACTGAATTGAATTATTGGAAGAGGCAATTGGGTTTTCTTTTTTTGTTTCTTGTTTGCATTGGATGAATGCGAAAAAGACTAAAAAGTAAAGAGCCGTATTTTGAATGAATTTCATTGAGTATAATTTTTTACAAAAGTATTGTTTTGTTGGCACAAAAATAAACTTGTGTAACTTTTGCTACTTTCTGATTAAACAGAAGAACGTAATTTTACTCAAAAAGGGGTTATGAGAGGTAATTCGAATGTATTTATGTATGTTGTGGCAGGAATTATAGTGCTACATTTTTTAGTTGGTTTTGTTTGGTTGCTAATCAAACTTTCGAATAAAAAGGAGGACAAGAAGGAGTAGTGGGTTTTAATAATGTCCTTTTAGGGAGTGTATTAAAATAACATTGTCAGTTTCAATAATTTCGTAAACTAATCGATGTTCTTTATTTATTCGTCTGCTCCAAAGTCCAGATAAATGGTGTTTTAATGGTTCGGGTTTTCCAATTCCAGAATAAGGCATTTCAGGAATTATTTCTAAAAGTTGCCGAATTTTTTTTAGAATAATTGGATTATTAACTTTCTTGAAATAGTCAAGATGCTCTTTAGATTTTGGCAGGAATATTATTTCCATATATCGTCTAAATTGATTTTAATGCCTTTTCCAGCTTTGTAATCTTTTCTGTTTTGCTCCACCATTTCAACGAATTCCGGATTGTAATCACTGGTGTCTTCGGGTTTGGTTTTAAGGTTTTCAAACTTGATTTTCAATGCTTTCAAGAAAGCTTTTATCACTTTTTGTTCTTCATTGTTTTTTGGATGGACGATAATTGTTTCCATAGGATTGTTGTTTACACAAAGATATAAATAAAAATTATATGATATTAATTTACAAATAGCCTATATTTGCCGCCGAATTGAGGTTGTGTTTTACTTTTTAAGAAAGCACATTAAAAGGGAATCAGGTGAAAGATTGCAGATTGCAGATTTTAGATTTCAGATTGTAACAAATCCGAGATTAAAATCCGAATCGAAAATCGAAAATCCTGAGCTGTTCCCGCAACTGTAAGCTATCAAGCTTGTTGTTATCTACAAAACCACTGTTTGGAAGTGGGAAATTAGAAGGTAGAGGTTAGAAGTTTAATACTTCGCACTTCGTATTTCTAATTTCCAACTTTGAATGGGAAGGTAAACAACAAGACGCAAGCCAGGAGACCTGCCTTTTTTCTTAACGAATATCGAACTTTCGGGAAAAAAGGTTCAGAAATTATGACTTTAAAAAAACGCTTTGCTTTTTGCCTGCTTTTGGTGTGCCAATTTATTTTGGGACAGAATGACTCTATAACAAAATTAAAAGAAGTTGTAGTTTCGGATACCAATCTTGAAAATTTTGCCAATACACAATCCCTTCAGCGGTTGAATGATTCGATTATTAGTAAAAATCAATCTTCGCTAACCTCGCTTTTGAATTACAATAGTGTTGTTTATTTTAAAGAAAATGGATTGGGGATGACATCTTCTCCCTCTTTTCGAGGAACTACGGCGCAGCAGACCGCGGTTGTCTGGAATGGAATTAATATCAATTCGCAACTTTTAGGGCAAACTAATTTCAACACCATTTCGACTCGTGGCTTTAGCTCCATTGACGTGAAAGCTGGCGGAGGTAGCGTGGTTTATGGCAGTGGCGCTATTGGAGGAACCATTCATTTGAACAATGATTTGAAATTTAAAGACACTTTCAAAAATGATTTTCAAATTTATTACGGTGATTTTAATACCCTAAGTGCTATTTATGGAATTACTGTCGCAACTAAAAAATGGAGTTTTGATGCTAGTTTTACTCGGAACAGTTCGGACAATGATTATAAATTCGTAGGGCAAGATCAAAAAAATGCTAATGGACAATATTATAATAATAGCCTTGATGTTGCCTTTGGGTATAAAATAAATGCTAAAAACAGTATTAAGTTTTATAGTCAGATATATGATGACGAGCATCATTTTTCTTTGACTTCTGTCAATGCTACCAAAACAAAGTACCAGGATTACAATACCAGAAATTTACTCACTTGGAGTAGTCGTTTTCATGCTTTTGATTCGAATTTGAAATTGGCTTACATCACCGAGCATTATAACTATTTTGAGGATATTGATAGAGAAGGATTTACTTCTGGTGGCGTTAAAAGTTTTATTGGTAAATATGATCTTGATTATACATTGTCTTCTAAAATCAAAATTAGCACTGCTTTAGATTATACCCAAAACAATGGAATTGGTTCGGAAATTGGATCCGAAAGCAGGGAAATTGGAGGGCTGAGTCTCTTGTGGAAACAACAACTTACAGAAAAGTGGAATTATGAAATGAGTGGTCGAAAAGAAATTTCGGATGCTTATGAAAGTCCGGTTCTTTTTTCGGTTGGTTCTCGTTATAACTTTTTTGATTGGTATCAGCTAAAACTCAATTTTTCTCGAAATTATAGAGTGCCTACTTTCAATGACTTGTACTGGGTAGGTAGCGGCAATCCCGATTTGAAACCTGAAAATTCCTATCAGGGAGAAATTGGAAATCAATTTAGTTATAAAAAATTCCGATTGACACTCACGGCTTATGGAATGAAAATTAGCGACATGATTCGTTGGTTGCCCAATAATACTGGAAATTGGTCTCCTTTGAATACCGATAAAGTATCTATTTATGGCGCAGAAGCTTTGCTGGGATGGCATAAAAAAAGCCGTAATCACAGCTTTGATTTTAGTGGAACTTATGCTTATACGGTTTCTTTGGATGATGCGACCAATAAGCAGCTTTTTTATGTTCCTTATCATAAACTCACCAGCTCGATTTCTTATTCCTATAAAAAATTCGGATCGTATGTCCAGTTGCTCTACACGGGCGAGGTTTTTACCACTTCGGACAACAATCCAAAATATATTCTAGATGATTATGCTATTTCCAATCTTGGAGTAGATTATAATTTCAGTAAAAAAAATGTGTTCAAGATAGGCTTCAAGGTAGCCAATTTGTGGAACGAAAATTATGAAACGCTGCCCAATCGCTTTATGCCTGGTCGGAATTTAACTCTTTATTTAAACCTTAATTATTAAAACTATGAAATTTAAAAATCTTTACTTGGGAATTATTGCATCGGCATTTTTATTTGCCTCTTGTACCGACAATGACAATGCAGACAACGATGTTTCGTTGGGAGCTTATGACAATGGTGTCTTTATCTTAAACGAGGGTAATTTTTTTAGTGCTAATGCTTCTCTATCTTATGTTTCCAATGATTTGGCTACTTTTCAAAATGATATTTTCAAAATTGTAAATAGTCCGGCTACATTGGGAGACGTAGCACAATCAATGTGTTTTGGCGGTGACAAAGCATTTATTGTTGTCAATAATTCAAACGAAGTAGAAGTAGTGAATCGTTATACTTTAAAAAGCGTTGCCGTTATTACCGAAAAATTGGAAAAACCTCGTTACAGCGTGGTTTTGAACGATAAATTATATGTTACCAATGCTTCTTCAAAGGCTGTAACGGTTTATGATACTGCAACTAACGCTTATGTTGCTTCAATTGCTGTGGGAAAAACAGTAGAAAAAATTGTTGCGGCAAACGGGAAATTATATGTTATGAATGGTGCTTATGGTAGCGGAAATCAAATAACGGTTATCAATCCTGCTACCAATACCGTTTCGACAACCATTACAGTTGAAAATGGAATCAACTCGATTGAAGAAAAAAACGGAAGCGTTTATGTGTTGTGTGGAAATACTACCAACAGTAAATTGTTTAAAATCAATACCACTACAGATACTGCAACAGCCATAGAATCAACTACTTTGAAAGGAGCGTTGAATATGGATATTGATGGAAACAAGATTTATTACACAAAAGGAACAGGTGTTTATGCCATGGATTTGACCGCTACAACTTTTAGCGAAACGCCTTTGTTTTCAGTAACCGATAGTAGTTGGTCCACATTTTATGGATTTGGAGTTATCGATGGCAAAATTTATTCAGGAGATGCCAATGGTTTTACAAAAGACGGAACGGTTACCGTTTATTCTTCAGCAGGAACTGTGTTGAAAACATTAAGTGTAGGTATAGGACCTAATGGATTTTATTCCAATAATTAAAAAGAAAAACAAATAACAGTATATTAACTATTGCCCTCATAAATGAGTGTGAGGGCTTTTTTATTTAAACGCTATGGCTAAAAAATTACTTATTGCTTTATTATTTACTTCTTATTCTTCTATTCTTGTTGCCCAATCTTATGCACCAGCTGCTGGAAAAGAGGGTAGCACGGCTATTGCAAAATCGAGTTCTGTTTTTGTAGCTTGGGCAACAGGCATTACGGTTGTAAGAGGGTTGCAAGACATTGCCAATCCAACAGGTCCTTTGGCATCAACAGGAGCTGTAAATGATGGAATGAGAGGCGGAACTTCAGGGACCTCGGTTGTTTGTTTGGGCGATGGCGGAAGTGCCACTTTGACTTTCGATGCGCCTATTGCCAATGGGACTGGATTTGATTTTGCTGTTTTTGAGAATAGTTTCAGTGATACCTTTTTAGAGTTGGCTTTTGTAGAAGTAAGTTCTGACGGGGTTCACTTTTTTAGGTTTCCATCACACAGCAAAACACAAACTACCACACAAGTGGGTGGCTTTGGTGCTGTAGATTGTACTGATATCAATAATCTAGCAGGAAAATACAGAGCGGGGTTTGGAACTCCATTCGATTTGTCTGACATTGCCGATAATGCTTTGTTGGATAAAGACAAGATTACTCATGTAAAAA
>JAGNPF010000062.1 GCA_017989775.1 Flavobacterium sp. | reverse complement strand
TATTTCAGCCTGGGACTGCAAATGTTGATTTCGAGCACCATAATTTTGGCCATCACGGGAGCAACGGGCACGGGAGTCAGCCTCACTTCCATTCCGGCCAATTCTTGGTGGGCAATTGGATACTTAACCATTATTGGCTCTGTATTGACCTTTATTGCTTTTATTTACATGCTGCAAAGACTTCCTCCGGAAATAAACAGTATTTATGCCTATGTCAATCCAATTGTCGCGGTGCTTTTGGGCTCGCTTATTTTTGGAGAACCACTCACCACCTCAATTGCCATTGGCGGTTTCATCACCTTGGGCGGTTTGTACATGGTCAACTATTCGATGCGGAAAGGCAAAATATAAAAACAAGGATTTTTAAACCTCTCTTTTTGTACTTTTGCAGCAAATTATTTTTATGCAATCCTTTTTCCATAAATATCGAAAATTCTTTGGAGTCTTGTTGGTCTTTTCCATCATCGTGATTTCCTTGTTTTATACCGCATTGAAACCCAAAAAAACGCTTCCAATTTACAATCCGTCTGACGTGAATCCCGAATTGGTGGACACAACCGTACAATATGTGGCCAACAAGCATCGCATTGCCGATTTTTCATTTACCAATCAAAACGGCAAGACCATTACCCAAAAAGATTATGAAGACAAGATTTATGTGGCCGATTTTTTCTTCACGACCTGCAAATCCATCTGCCCGAAGATGACGACTAATTTGGTCGACGTACAAAAAGCGTTTCTGAACAATCCAAAAGTGAAATTGCTTTCCTTTACCGTGATGCCCGACATCGACAGCGTTTCGGTCTTGAAGGAATATGCCCAACTAAACGGCGTGGTGGACAGCAAATGGAACTTGGTTACGGGCGACAAAAAAGACATTTACACTATGGCCCGAAAATCCTATTTGGCCGTAAAACAAGGTAAACCGGAAGAACAATACGATATGGTTCATACCGAAAATTTTGTGCTTGTCGATTCCAAAAAACGCGTTCGAGGCTTTTATGACGGCACCAAAAAAGAAGAAATCCAACGATTGATTGAAGACATCAACTGGCTTTGCGAAGACGAAAAATAAGTAAATCTGATATTTGTTATTTGATATTCTTTTTTTTACTGTATTTTTGTAATCTAAATTCAATCTAAATAAGAATTGCAAACTACGATAGCCAACCTGAAAAAAGGAGAGAAAGCCATCATCAAGGATTTTGATGCCGACATTATTCCGTTAAAACTACTGGAAATGGGCTGTTTGCCCGGCAATATGGTCGAATTGCTCCAAATCGCACCTCTTGGCGATCCTTTGTATTTGGACATAAACGGTTCGCATCTTGCCATTCGCGTGGAAACTGCTCGCGAAATTGAGATTGACATCATCAAAAAATAACTCGAATGAGCAAGCAAAATATCAATGTCGCCTTAATTGGAAATCCCAACGTGGGGAAAACTTCGGTTTTCAACCAGCTTACGGGCTTGAACCAACAAGTGGGCAATTATCCCGGAATCACGGTCGAAAAAAAGGTTGGTTTTTGCAAATTGTCCAACAACATCCAAGCCAACGTGGTCGATTTGCCGGGAACGTATAGCTTAAATGCGAGCTCTGCAGACGAAAATGTGGTTATTGAACTTTTACTCAACAAAAACGACAAACTCTATCCTGATGTAATTGTTGTTATTTCAGAAATAGAAAATTTGAAACGCAATTTGTTGCTTTTTACCCAAATCAAGGATCTGGAAATCCCAACCATTCTGGTCATCAACATGATCGACAGGATGAAACTCAAGGGAATTTCATTGGACATTCCATATCTCGAATCTCAATTGAACACGAAAATCGTGCTGGCAAGTTCCAGAAAAGGTACCGGAATCGAAGAACTGAAAAACGCGATCACTACCTACAAAACCATTTCTACCGAACCCTGTTTGAACGCTTCCTCCATAGACGACGAATACTTCAACACGCTTCGAAAAACCTTCCCCAACCAGTCTTTGTACAAGCTCTGGCTGGTGATTACCCAAGACGTGAATTTTGCGGATTTGAACCGAAAATCGCTCCAAAACACTTCGTTTACCAAAACGGATTCCGAGCTGAAAAAGTTGCAACAAAAAGAAACCATCAAACGTTACCAATTTATAAACGACACACTGAAAGTAGGCCAAAAAGTGGATTCAGCTTCGGCCACGGATTTCAGGAGCCAACTGGATCGCGTGTTGACGCACAAGGTTTGGGGTTACCTGATTTTCTTTTTCATCTTGTTTGCCATCTTCCAATCCATTTTTGAATGGTCGAAAATACCGATGGATTTTATTGACGAAAGCTTTGCCAAATTAAGTTCATTGGCAGACGAAACCTTTCCGCCCGGAGCCTTTACCAATTTGATTGCCCAAGGAATCATCCCGGGAATAGGCGGAATCCTGATTTTTATTCCCCAAATTGCCTTCCTGTTCCTGTTCATTTCCATTCTCGAAGAAAGTGGTTACATGAGCCGGGTGGTCTTTTTGATGGACAAAATCATGCGCAAATTTGGACTTTCGGGCAAAAGCGTCGTGCCGCTGATTTCTGGAACTGCCTGTGCCATTCCGGCGATTATGGCCACCCGAAATATCGAAAACTGGAAAGAACGACTAATCACGATTCTGGTCACGCCATTTACCACTTGCTCGGCCAGATTACCTGTTTACGCCATCATCATCGGGCTGGTAATTCCGGACGAATATGTTTTTGGCATATTGAATTTACAAGGATTGACACTGATGTTGTTGTATCTATTGGGTTTTGGAATGGCCATTGTTTCGGCTTATGTGTTGCATAAAGTACTCCAACTGAATTGCAAAACATTTTTCGTGGTCGAAATGCCCAATTATAAATTGCCGATGTTCAAAAACGTAGCGATAAACGTGGTCGAAAAAACCAAGGCTTTTGTTTTTGGAGCCGGAAAAATCATCCTTTCCATATCGATAATCCTGTGGTTTTTGGCCTCCAACGGGCCAGGAAAAGATTTCAGCGATGCCAGAGCCATCATCACGTCCAAAACGGAAAACAGCTCCCTATCGACAGAGGAACTGGAAAACAAGGTGGCCTCCTATAAATTGGAAAATTCCTATATCGGAATGATGGGGAAAACCATCGAACCCGCGATTTCGCCTTTGGGTTACGATTGGAAAATAGGCGTGGCCATCATCAGTTCGTTTGCGGCAAGAGAGGTTTTTGTGGGAACCTTGGCCACGATTTACAGCGTTGGGGGAAGCGACAACGAGGCCACCATAAAAAACAAAATGGCCACCGAGGTCCATCCCGAAACAGGAGTCAAAATATTCAATTTTGCTTCCGGAATTTCGTTGTTGTTGTTTTATGCTTTTGCGATGCAATGTGCCAGTACCTTGGCGATTACCAAAAAAGAGACCAATAGCTGGAAATGGCCTTTGGGCCAATTGATTTTCATGAGCAGTTTTGCCTATTTGACCGCCCTGCTTGCTTATCAAATTTTAAAATAAACAACCGTTATGCTACAAGAAATCTTGACTTATTTCACTCTTGCAATTGCGGTGGTGTTCTTGTTCAAAAAATTCTTTGTCAAAAAGAAGAAAAAAAATTCGGATAAAAACTGCGGCAATGGTGATTGTGGATGCAATTAAATCCATAAATTTGTATATCATTTATCTAAATCATCCTCATTATGAAAGACATATCGGGTGTTGAATTCAAAAGAGATGTTTCTGGGAAAGCAAAATCAGTAACCATTGATTTACAGAAACACGGCGAAGCATTACATTTTTTTTTAGAAAAAGTTGGAGCTTTTACAGATGAAGATGATGATTTTGAAAAAAAATGGGCAGAGGGAATCACGGGTGATGAATTGGTAAAACGTCTTCACGCACATATTCGAACACTGCCTTGGAAAAAAGAATAATTTACAGCAAATTTTTTGAAAATTACCTCAACGAATTGATTGACATTCTTTTCTACCAAGAATATTTCAGTTACATAGAAAATGCCGAAAAATATGTGGTTGCCCTAAAAGAGGATATCGAGAAATATATCGATGTTAAGCAACAGTATCAAACTCCAAAAAACCTATCTCGCCACGGAAATCTTTTCATTGTTGTTTCTTTGAACAATAAAACTTCTTGGTTTGTCTTTTTTGAAAAGAAGGACAATCGATTTTTGATTCAATACATCACAAACAACCACATGGAAGAAGCGAGTTTTCTGAAAAACATCTAAACCAGTTTCACGAAGAGATTGCTGGCTATTTTGTTCGAAATGGTAAGTTCCCTTGAATTCAATCTTATTTTCAGGGACAAATCGAAGCTTTCTTTCCCCATAATTTCAATTTTGGAACCTAGGGAAATTCCTTGTTTGTCCAAATATTTCAAGAATTCCGAAGAGGTGTCTTTCACGCCCACGCAAATTCCGTTTTGGTTTTCCAAAAGTTCTGAAAGCAGTTGTTTTTCAGTCTTTACAATTTGTCCATTGGCGTCCGGAATCGGGTCACCGTGGGGGTCTTCGGTAGGATTTCCAAGAAAATCATCCAATCGGTTAATGAGTTGTTCGGATTTTATGTGCTCCAATTGTTCGGCAATATCGTGAACCTCATCCCAAGAGAAATCCAGTTTGTCCACCAGGAAAACCTCCCACAAACGGTGTTTTCTTACAATCATTTTGGCGATCAGCTTGCCTTTTTCGGTCAAGGAAACCCCTTGGTATTTTTTGTAGTGAACCAAATCTTTTTCGGATAATTTCTTGAGCATATCCGTCACCGAGGAGGCTTTGGTTTCCATCATTTCGGCAATGGCATTCGTGCTCACTTCCGAGTCTGAAATGGTGGCGAGATGATAAATCGTTTTTAGGTAATTCTCTTCGGAAAAAGTCATTGGATGGCAGATTTTAGATTGGAGATTTTAGATTGGAGATTTTATAAATCTTCATCATTCCAAAATCTTGATACTTAATACTCTTTTTTTAATTTTTTACAATCAGGAGCGGTATGGCTATTTTGTGCCTCAATCGATCCACGGTGGTGCCAAAAAGCAAATCCTTCATTCCGGTATGGCCATGGGTTCCCATGATTAAAATATCGAAATTGCCTTTGTTGACCAATTTGGGGATGACTTTTTTGGGCTCGCCAAAACCCAGCACGGTTTTGACGTGAAATCCTTTTTCCCGGAACATCAATTTGTATTCGTGCAGCAATTGTTCATCAATCGTGGTTTCGTGATCGTCAATTTGCTTGCCGTACATCATCGCTCCAACAGATTCCACGACATGTATCAAGGTATATTTGGCCTCTTTACCTCCCATTTTGAAAGCATAATTAATCGCATTTTCGTCGGCAAACGAAAAATCAACGGTAATGGCAATGTTCCTGTTGTCTTGAACGGCGGTTTCCGTAAATTTCAAATTCATGTCGTGTGGCGAATGGTTATCGATACTCAATCTCGTCCTGGAAATGAATGGTTTTATGACAATGTAAAGCAACAACAGCAAAAAACCAAAGGCCAACGGAACCACGGTCAACCATAGCACGATTGGATTATCTGAAGTTTCAAGCCAACCGCTGATCTCGTTGAAAACCAGTTTTGCATTCAGTGAAACTATTATCGATGCAATGATCCAAGCGACAACTTGGGTCAGTTTACCAACATGGAAGCCTTTCATCTTCGATTTGTCGCTCACGAAATGAATCAACGGAATGATCGCAAAACCCAGTTGTAAACTCAAAATGACCTGGCTTAAAATCAACAGTTTTCCGGTTACGCTTTCGCCATAAATCAAAATGACGATTACTGCCGGCACAATCGCAATCAATCGGGTAAGGATTCTTCGAACCCAAGGCTGGATTCTTAAATTCAAATAACCTTCCATCACGATTTGTCCGGCCAAGGTTCCCGTTATTGTCGAGCTTTGTCCCGCCGCAATCAAGGCGACGGCAAACAAGATAGGCGCCCATTTGGTTCCCAAAAGCGGTTGCAAAAATTGATGGGCATCCTGAATTTCGGCCACTTCGTGCATTCCGTGTTTATAAAAAGTGGCTGCTGCCAAAATCAAAATGGCGGCGTTGACAAAGAAGGCCAAATTCAAGGCAATGGTCGAATCGATTAAATTGTATTTCAAGGCTTGCTTGATTCCGGCTGGAGATCGGTCAAATTTTCGGGTTTGCACCAATGACGAATGCAGGTACAAATTGTGCGGCATCACGGTTGCCCCAATAATCCCGATGGCAATATACAAAGCGGCTTCACTTGGTATGGAAGGAATCAAACCGTAAACCACTTTATCCAATTCGGGTTCGGCAAAAATCATTTCAAAAACGAAAGAAAATCCAATGATGGCCACCAACACGATAATAAAAGCTTCCATTTTCCGGATGCCTTTATTGATCAAAAAAAGCAGTAAAAAAGTATCCAAAACCGTGATTAAAACTCCCTCGAGAAGCGGAATGTCAAACAATAAATTAATCCCGATGGCCATTCCCAGCACTTCGGCAAGGTCGCAGGCCGCAATGGCGATTTCGGCCAAAAAATACAAAACATAATTCACGGGCCTGGAATAGGTTTCTCGGGAAGCTTGCGCCAAATCGCGTTGGGTGACAATTCCCAATCTCGCGCTTAAACTTTGCAAGAGCAAAGCCATCAAATTACTCATCAGCAAAACCCACAGCAAGGAATATCCAAACTGGCTTCCCCCAGCTATGTCCGTCGCCCAATTTCCGGGATCCATATACCCCACGCTGACCAAATAGGCGGGACCAAAAAAGGCCAATATTTTTCTAAAAACTGTTTTTTTATTTTGTGTGGAAACCGATTGGTTGACTTCTTCTAAAGATTTGCTCATGGCTGAAATTGAAATACTAAGGCAAATATATAGAAAATTATTTTGTTTGGGTAATTGTTTTTTTAGTTTTGTCTAAAAATAATTTAAACCAAATGAAACATTTATTTTCAATACTATCGTTGTTTATGCTACAGCATTCATTTTCACAGAATAGATCTTCGATTTCTGGCAAAATTGTTGTCGAAAACAATGAAAAGCAACAGGCAATTGTCGAATTGCTAAAAACCAAATACAAAACCCCAACCGACAGTTTAGGAAATTATAAATTGGAAAATATTCCTGCTGGTAATTACAAAATTCAAATTGCATCCTTTGGGCCTAAAACAATCACCAAAGACATAGTCCTGAAACAGAATGAAAACCTTGTTCTCGATTTCGAAATAAAAAACAACGAAAACGAGCTCAACGAAGTGGTGGTTTCTGGAACATTGAAGGCAGTGAAACGATTGGAAAGTGCCGTTCCCGTTGAAGTTTATTCGCCCCTATTTTTCAAGAAAAACCCAACACCAAGCATTTATGAAGCCTTGCAAAATGTAAACGGAGTAAGACCACAACTCAATTGTGGCGTTTGCAACACGGGCGACATCCACATCAACGGGCTGGAAGGGCCTTATACCTCGGTGATGATTGACGGAATGCCCATCGTGAGCAGTTTATCAACCGTTTATGGATTGTCGGGAATTCCGAATTCAT